>JAKCAB010000478.1 GCA_021839785.1 bacterium
TGCGGACCTTCGATGTTCGCCGAGAGCGTGATATGGGCGCCGTCCAGGGTGGTCGCGGGCTCGTCTTTCATTTCGCGGAGCCGGCCCTGGATCGCGAGCTGGCGACGCTCGATCTGCCCAAACTCGAAGAGCGTTTGGTCCGTCGGCTCGACGATCAGCCGCCCGCCAAAGCCGTCCAGCAACGAATACTGTCCGGTCCGCAGATGTTTCAGCGCCTCCGCGACCCCCGTCACCGCCGGGATCTGCAGCGAGCGGGCGAGGATGGCGGTGTGCGAAGTCTCGCTGCCCTGCTCCGTGGCGAAGCCGAGGACGAACCGCCGGTCCAGCGTGGCCGTTTGCGACGGCGTCAGGTCGTAGGCCACCACGATGCAGGGTTCGCGCAGGCGGCTGAGGTCGGACGGCAGTTCCTGGCCCAGCAAGTTGTGCAGGACGCGGTCCGCCACGTCGCGCAAATCGACCGCGCGCTCGCTCAGGTACGGGTCATCCACCGCGCTCAACGTGGTGAGATACCGCTGGCAGAACTCGTGGAACGCGAATTCGATGCCGACCTTCTCGCGCTTCATCTGGTTCAGCACCTCGTCGTGCAGGAACGGGTCGTCCAGCACGAGCAATTGCGCGTCGAAAATCTGCGGATCGCCGCCGATGCCGTTGGTGACCCGCTCCTGAACCGCCAGCAATTGTTGCCGGGTCAGGATCAAGGCTTCCTCCAGGCGCTGAATCTCCGCGGCAAAATCCGCCTCGCTGATCGCGCGGCGGTCGATCTGCAGCGTGCGCGGGCTGGCCAGCACGAACAGGCGGCCCCGACACACCCCGCGCGAGACGGGAATGCCGTGGAGCACCAACTTGCCTGGCTTGCCAGCTTCTGGCTTGCTGCCGCCTTCTAACATACCGCCTAAATAACGCTCCCCAGCCGGCCTGAAAACCAAATTCGAGGCCCGCCAAACACCCCCGCCATTGGACTAGCCTTTGCCGCGGCGGCACGCTACCGTGCGCCAATGACAGCGAAATCGTCTCCCCTTCGCTTCGGGTTGGGTCTGGTCACCGCGCTCACGCTTGCCGTGCTGGTCCGTGCCCAGGACACGGCCACCAGGACACCGCAGGAAATCCTCGGTGCCGCCGTCGGCAAACTGGCCGCACTCGTCGAGCCCGCCGCCGGCGCCCCGGCGCGCACCCTGTCCACGACGATCAAGATCGTCTCCGCCGAAGGTCTGGGCCAGGGCCTGGCCGGTCACACCGCCGATTTGGCATTCCAAGCGCCGGACCGGCTGAAGGTATCGACCGAGATCGAAGGCCGCACCCTTGAACTCGGCCGCAATGGCCAGCAGCTCTGGCTTTACGCGCCAGCCAGGCAGTTCGGCGTGATCGGCTCGCCGGACGTGCCGCGATTCCTGACCGAGCCGGACAAGAAGGACGGCACCCAGCTCGCGCCCTTCAAGCTGCCTTTGCCCAAGGAACAACTGCTGCTCCTGCCGCTGCTGTTCCAGCTCGAATCGCTCCCGCCGGAGACGGTCAACGGCGTGCCCTGCCACGTCGTGCGCGGAACTCCGCAGCCCCAGGCCATCACGGCGCTGAAGATTCCCGAAGGCCAGATCGAGGTCTGGGTCCGCGACACCGATTCGCTGCCCGCCCGCCTCGGTTTGGCCGACACCCAGGGCCACCGGCTGGTGATCGAGTTTCAGAACCTTGACTTGACGGACGCGCGGCCCGCGGACGCGTGGCAGCTCAAGCCCGGCACCGGCGCCAAGGTCGAGACCGTGGCCCTTGGGCATATCACGCGTTTCATTCCCGCCGCGCTGTCCTTGCTGAACCAGCACGTCCCCACGCTGGGCCCCGCGACCGGCGAGCGGAAGCTGCTGGCCGTCGAAGGCGCGGGCCGGCTCGAAGACCACGACGGCACCAAAGTGCTGTTCCTCAAAGGCAGCCCCGAGGAGATGGGCCGCCAGCACGGCGTCTTGCTGCGGCGGCAGGTCCACGAACTCGTGGACAAGATCCTGTACGGCGTCGGCGTCGGCAGTTCGTTCGAGAAAGGCCGGTGGTTCTTTGGCGAAATCGAGGAGGCGCAGCGCCGGATCGAACCGTTCATCGACCCGCGTTACCTGCGCGAAATGGACGCCATTGCGCTGGCGGCCAATCTCGACCAAGAGGAACTCCGGCTGGCGAACTTCTTCCCGGAGCTGTTTCACTGCAGCGGCTTCGCCCTCATGGGCCGCGCCACCGTGGACGGCCGGCTTTACCACGGCCGGGTGCTCGATTACCTGCGCGGGGTGGGCCTCGAGCCGAACGCGGTGGTGATCGTCCACCAACCCGATTATGGCCACGCGTGGGTAAACATCAGTTACGGCGGGTTCGTGGGCTCCGTCACCGCCATGAACGAAAAACGCATCTCGATCGGCGAAATGGGCGGCCGCGGCGAAGGGCATTGGGACGGCAAACCGATGGCCGAACTGTTGCGTGAAGTCATGGAAAAGGCGTCCACGCTCGACGAGGCGGTCGCCATCATGCGCCACGGACCGCGCACCTGCGAGTACTACTACGTCATTGCCGACGGCAACACGAAGCAGGCCGCGGGCATCGCGGCCACGCCCGACACGTTCGAGGTGATCCATCCCGGTCAAGCGCACCCGCGGTTGCCGCACGCCATCCCCGACGCCGTGTTGATGAGTGCCGGCGACCGCTATGAGAAGCTCGCCGAGCGCGTCCGGGCCCAGTACGGCAAGATCGACGCGGAGGCAGCGCGCCGGCTCATGGAGCGCCCGGTGGCGATGAACTCGAACATCCACTGCGCACTGTTCGCGCCGGAAACGCTCGATTTCTGGGTGGCGAACGCGGATTCGCAAAACGTCGCCAGCCACTGCCGCTTCACCCACTACAACCTCGCCGATCTGCTGAAGAACCCGCCGCCCGCCTCGGTGGCCACCGCCGCGAGCCGTTGACGGCGCGTGTGAACCGTGCCTTGTCTCGTGTGAAGGCCCGCTGGCCGGAGTTGTTGCGCGTGGCGGGGGAGGAAGTCCGCGGCACCTTGCGCCGCCTGCCCCGCGCGCTGCGCCCGCACGCGGAGGCGCTGCCGGTGACGTACGAGCCGCGCCCGAACGAGGCGATCCTCGCCGACGGATTCGAGCCGGACTTGCTCGGGTTGTTCATCGGAAAGGCCTATGGCGAGGAGGAAAGCGGGTTTATCGATGTGCCGCCGCAGATCCTGCTCTTCCTCGAAAACCTTTGGGACTTCGCCAACGGCGACGAGGCGATCTACCGCGAGGAAGTCCGCACCACCTACCTGCACGAGCTGGGCCATTACCTCGGCCTGGATGAATTCGACCTCGAGGAACGCGGTCTGGATTGAACCTGATTCAACGCTCGGCGAAAGGTTTTCGCGAATTCGCGCTTGCCAAAGCGCGCGGGCGGCGGCGCCATCCCGAGGTCATCCCGGCACTTTTCTGCGTTGCCGGGGCGCATGGTTGATCGTTCAACGAAAGCGAACCGCTGTGAAAACGAAGAACGCCTGTCTGCTCGTCACCGGCCTGGCACTTGGCCTCGCCGCCGGCGCGGCCCGGGCCGCCGACAACGTTGCCCCGCCGGGCTTCACCTCGCTCTTCAACGGCCGGGATCTCACCGGGTGGCAGGCGCCCGTGGGCGACCACGGTCACTGGAAGGTTGTTGGTGGCGCGATCGACTATGACGCCGAAAGCGAAGCGCCGGGCGACAAATCGCTTTGGAGCGAGAACGAGTACGGCGATTTCGTCCTGCTGGTGGACTGGCGCATCAAGGCCACGCCGTACGTCAATCCGAACATGTGTTACGTCCTCCCCGACGGCACCAACGCCCGCGACATCCGCGGCCGGGAGTTGCACCTGCCGCTGCCGGACTCTGACTCGGGCGTCTTCATCCGCGGCGATGGGCGTTTTCAGGTGAACATCTGGTGCTGGCCCATTGGCTCGGGCGAAATGTACGGCCTGCGAACCGATCCCAAATCTTCGCCCGAACTCCGTGCTGCCGTTACTCCCCGCCACCAGGCGGACAAGCCCGTGGGGGAATGGAACCGTTACGAAATCACCGTCAAAGGCCAGACCGTCAAAGTGGTCTTGAATAGCCAGACCGTGATCCCCGGCGCGACGATTCCGGATCTGCCGGCCAAAGGCCGCCTCGCCTTCCAACACCACGGTGGCAAAGACCGGAACGGCCAGTGGAACGGCCCGCCCAGCCTGCTCCAGTTCAAGAACGTGTTCATCAAAGAACTCGCGCCGTAGCCCGCTGCCCTTCGTCCCGCCAAGCTTGGCTCCAGTTCTGCCATCTTTGGTGTCGAACTCGGCGTTGATCTGGCCTTAGCCACCCTGGGTCTGGGTGGTTGAAACGCCGGGTTCCGCGTCGCTTGGCAACCATCGGCGCACAGCCAACGCGGATCCAACGGCTTCGAGATCGAATATTGACCGGCGATTTACAGTTCATCTGCGAAGCACTCGACGGTAAGGTGGGGCCGGTATGGAGTCGAAGCCGACCTTGTTGATCGTAGATGACGAAAAACCGACCCGCGACGGATTACGCGCCGCACTCGAAGATCGTTTTGACGTTTACGTGGCCGAAGACGCCGCCACGAGCATGGCGCTGCTCGAAAAGGAGCGTTTCGATGTGGTGCTTACGGATTTCCGCCTGCCGAAGGAGGACGGCATGGCCCTCATCGCCCGCATCAAGTCCCTGACCAAGCCGCCGATCTGCATCCTTATGACCGCCTACGGCTCGGAGGAATTGGCGGTGGAGGCGATGAAGCGCGGCGCGGACGACTACATCGCCAAGGGCCGGCTGCAGATCGACGAACTGGAGATGCGCATCGCGCGCTCGCTGCACACGCAAGCGCTCGAGGTCGAGAACGTGAACCTGCGGCAACAGCTCGACGAACGCTTCGGGCTGGAGCACATCGTCGGCCGCTCCCAGGCGATGGTCGAGGTCTTTGAGGTGGTGAAGCAGGTGGCGCCCACTCCGGCCACGGTGTTGATCCAAGGCGAGAGCGGCACCGGCAAGGAACTCATTGCCAAGGCATTGCACCAACTCAGTCCACGGGCACGCCAGCCCTTGGTGACCGTGCATTGCGCCGCGCTGCCGGCCGCGCTGTTGGAGAGCGAGTTGTTCGGGCACGAAAAAGGCGCGTTCACGGGCGCGCACGAGCGGCGGATCGGCCGTTTCGAGCAGGCCGATGGCGGGTCGTTGTTCCTGGATGAGATCGGCGAAATCGACGCCAGCACGCAGGTCAAGTTGTTGCGCGTGCTGGGCGAGCGGTCATTCGAGCGGGTGGGGTCGAACAAGACGATTTCCGTGGACGTGCGCCTGATCGCGGCGACCAACAAGAACCTGATGGAACTGGTGAAGGCGGGGGGGTTCCGCGAGGATCTGTTCTTTCGCCTGCGCGTGGTGGAGCTGTGGCTGCCGCCGTTGCGCGAGCGCCCCGGCGATGTGCCCTTGCTGGCCCTGCATTTTCTGAAAGAAGTCGCCGCCGAATACGGCCGGAGCGTGACCGACTTCACGCTCGATGCTATGCAAGCCTTGGTGAACTACTCGTGGCCGGCGAACGTGCGCGAGTTGCGCAACGCGGTCGAGGGCGCGGTAGCGCTCTGCAAGGGCGACAAGATCACGCTGCGCGACCTGCCGCCGAACGTGCGCGGCCAGGGCGGCGGGCTGGCGTCGCCGGCGGCGCGGAGCGTGGTCGAGTCAGGCCAGTTGACACTCCAGGAGGCGGAGAAACAACTCATCATTCGCGCCTTGCACGAAACCGGGGGCAACCGCACTCTTGCCGCGAAGCAAATCGGCATCAGCCGGCGCACCCTGCATCGCAAGCTGCACGAGTACCACCTGGAAGGTTTCTGACCCTCCGGCGGACGCAGCGGCAGAACCGGGTGCGGCGGCTTGGTTTGAGGCCGTTCGGATAGCATGCGCATACCTCCCATTCAGGAAGTCATTCATTGGCTGGAAGTCGGCCAGGGCGCCCGCGTCCTGCGCAACTTGGTCGGCCTGTTGTTCCTTCTCAGCCTGACCTTTTGGTACGATTTCTACCAATTCAGGAATTTCTCGGCCCCGGAGGCGATGGAAGCCGCCCAGCTCGCCCGCAACCTGGCGCGCGGGGAAGGTTTTACCACCCAGGTGGTCCGGCCGCTGGCCATCCAGTTGGTGGAAGACACCGGGGGTGTTGACGCCCGTCTGGCCAAAAGGCCACCGCCCGACCTGTTCAACCCGCCCGCGTATCCGCTGCTCCTGGCCGGCTGGATGAAGTTGATGCCATTCGACTACGAAATCGGCGACCGTTTCTGGCAGTACCAGCCCGAGCTGCTGATCGCGGTCCTCAATCAACTCCTGTTCTTCTTCACCGCCTGGCTGATGTACCGGCTCGCCAAACGCCTGATCAGCGGTGAAATGGGGGTGTTGCTGGCCGGGTTGCTGCTGACCTCGGAACTGCTCTGGCGCTTCAGCACTTCGGGTCTGTCCACGATGTTGCTGCTCGCGATCGTGGCGGGGCTGTTATGGGTGTTGGTCCTGCTTGAAGAGGCGGCGCGGACGGACACGCGGGGACGGGGGTGGTTTCTGCGCTGGGGCGCGCTGGCGGGCCTGCTGTTGGGACTGGCCGGCCTTACGCGCTACGCCACCCTCGTGTTGATCGTGCCCCTGACGCTGTTCTACGCGCTGTTTCTGGGCCGCCGCGCCACGGTCGTCCTGGCGATGACGGGGTTGACCTGTGCCGTCGTAATCACGCCGTGGCTGGTCCGCAATTACCAGGTCAGCGGCACGTTGTTCGGCATCCCCGGCGACACGGTTTACGAGAACACCCTGCGCTTTCCGGGCAACCGCCTCGAGCGTTCCGCCAAGCCGGACTTGACGGTCGTTCAGAACCTGGACTTCATCCGCAAAGCCGGCGAGGGTCTCCGCCTGGTGGCTTCCGACGACCTCCTGCGGTTGGGCGGAAGCTGGGTCGGTGCGTTCTGCCTGGTCGGGCTGGTGGGCCAGTATCGCAACCCGGCCCTGAACCGCCTCCGCGTTTTCTTGTTGCTGTGTCTGGTCACCCTCGGCGTCACGCAAAGTTTGGCCCGGACGCACTTGAGCACCGATTCCCCGCACCTCAACACCGAGAATTTGCTGATCTTGCTGACGCCAGGGGTGTTCCTGGTAGGTGTGACGTTTTACTCCTGGTTGCTGGGCCGGCTCGAGTTGCCGTTCCACGAGTTCCGCCACGTCGTCAGCACCGTGGTGGCGGTCGGGGCCGCCGCGCCGCTGTTGACCGGTTTTCTGCCCCCGCAGACCGTCCCCATCGTCTATCCGCCGTATTACCCGCCTCACATACAGGAAGCGTCGCAGTTCCTCAAGCCCGGCGAACTTCTCATGACCGACATGCCTTGGGCCACCGCCTGGTACGGTGACCGGCGGTCCGTCTGGATCCCGCTCGACTACGGCAAATCGTTCTTCGCGATCAACGACTACCAGCAAGCGGTTTCCGCTTTGCTGCTCAGTCCGCTGAGCACGGACGCCGAGTTCTGCCGCCAAATCCTTCAAAGCCGCGACTACGAATGGTCACGCCTGGCGGTGGAAGTGTTGGTGCGCAACAACGTGCCCACCGGCTTCCCGTTGACGAAGGCCTGGAAGCGCGGCGGGCCGGATTACCTCTTCCTGTGCGACCGCGAGCGCTGGAATGAACCGCCCGCGGACGGCAACGGTTCGTCGGGACCACCGGCCGACGAGTGATCCGCGAGCGATCCGCTTGCCAGCCGCGGCGGGGTCGGTCTTACTTGGCGGGCTGGCCCAGGTCGGGCCCGCCGCCTTGTCGCCGATGAATCCTGATCTGCTCGCCAAAGCCAAGTCGCTCGGTTTTTCCGACCGGCAAATCGCCCACTTGACCGGCCAGACCGAAGCGGCCGTCCGGGCGTTGCGCAAGCAATTGGGCCTCGTCCCCAGTTACCGTCTCGTGGACACCTGTGCGGCCGAGTTCGAAGCCTACACGCCGTATTATTACTCGACTTACGACCGCGGCGACGACGAGGTGAAGCCGTCGGACCGGAAGAAAGTGATGATCCTGGGCGGAGGGCCGAACCGCATCGGCCAGGGCATCGAGTTCGACTATTGCTGCGTCCACGCGTCCTTCGCGCTCAAAGAGGAAGGCTTCGAGACCATCATGGTGAACTCGAATCCGGAGACGGTTTCGACCGACTACGACACCAGCGACCGCCTGTATTTCGAGCCGCTCACCCTCGAGGACGTCCTGAACATTTATGAACGCGAGCGTTGCTGGGGCGCGATCGCCCAGTTCGGTGGGCAGACCCCGCTGAACCTCGCGCTGGGCCTCCAGGCGAACGGAGTGAACATCCTCGGGACCACCCCGCAAAGCATCGAGACCGCCGAGGACCGCGAGTTGTTTGCAGCCATGCTGCGCAAGCTCGACATTCCGCAGCCTGCCAACGGCATCGCCACCAACGAAACTGAAGCGCTCGCAGTGGCGAAGCGACTCGGCTATCCGGTGTTGGTGCGACCCTCGTTTGTGCTCGGTGGGCGGGCGATGCAAATCGTTTTTTCCGACGCCGAACTCCAGCACTACATGCGGTTCGCGGTCGAGGTCTCCCGCAAGCGGCCGGTGTTGGTGGACAAATTCCTGGAGGACGCCACCGAGGTGGACGTGGATTGCATCGCCGACGTGGGCCTGGCGGCGGAACCCGGCGCCGGCCACGTCGTGATCGGCGGGATTTTGGAACACGTCGAATTCGCCGGCGTCCATTCCGGCGACGCCGCGATGGTGCTCCCGCCGCACACCCTGTCCTACAACGTCATTCGCACGATCCGGGAATACACGCACGCGATGGCCCGCGAGCTCCGGGTGGTGGGGATCATGAACGTCCAGTACGCCGTCAAGGGCGAAACCGTGTACGTGCTGGAGGTCAACCCCCGCGCCTCGCGCACCGTGCCGTTCGTGAGCAAGGCCATCGGCGTGCCGCTGGCGAAGGTCGCCGCCAGGGTC
>JAKCAB010000364.1 GCA_021839785.1 bacterium
GATGACGCGCCGGTCAGGGCGGCAGAAACGCCTTTGACCGGCGCTCCGTTTTGCGTTCATGCTTGCGCCATGAAACGCCCTGCTCCTGGCCTGGCAACGGTTTGCCTGCTCGTCTGGTCTGCAACTGCCACCGCTGCCGATTCGCCCGCCGACACCCTCCCCGCCGCCCCAGCCGGCACGGAATGGAAGCTCGTCTGGCATGACGAGTTCGATGGCTCCAAGCTCGATCCAGCGAAGTGGGAATTGCTCGGCGACTCGAAACGCCGCGATGGCTGGTGGGTCAAGGACGACTCGTACCTGGATGGCCAGGGTAACCTGATCCTGCGCACCAAGAAGGCCGGCGACCGCTACACCTGTGGCGCCATCCGGACCCGCGGCCGGTTCGAGCACGCGCAGGGTTACTACATCGCGCGGTGCAAGTTTCCGAAACAGCCGGGGCACTGGCCGGCCTTTTGGATCATGGGCGATGGCGTCGGCAAGGTCGGCGACGGCGGCCGCGACGGCACCGAGATCGACATTGTGGAAGTGCCCTGGCGGGACGGCACCATCACGATGAACCTGCACTGGGACGGTTACGGCAAGGACCACAAATCGGCGGGAACCAAGGTCAAGCTGCCCGAACTGACCCAAGGCTTCCACACTTTCAGCCTGCTGTGGACGCCAACCGAATACGTCTTTTACACCGACGGCAAGGAGACCTGGCGCAGCGCCGCGGGCGGCGTGTGCCAGGCGCCGGAATGGATCAAGCTCACCGAGGAAATCGGCAAGTGGGGCGGCGACATCGCACAGGCCAGGCTCCCGGACGAATTCGTCGTGGACTACGTGCGAGTCTATGATGCCGTGCCCGCGACGGCGGCCAAGTAACTCGCCGCGCCCGGCCGGGACCGCCTTTCACCGCGATCACTGGCCAGCCTTGGCCGCGCCGGCTTTGGCGAAGTCGTACACGAAAATGCCGTAGCCCACACCGGCCTCGTCCGTTGTTTTCGCGAGCTGAAACGCCATGAAATGGCCGTCGTCGCTCACGACCGGATTCGATGCTTTGTAGCCCGGCACCTCGCTGAAAAACGTTAGGCGCTCAACGTACCCGCCGCCGTCGAGGCGCAGCTTCCAAATGTCGATGTTCCGCCAGCCTTGCTTGTTTTGACGGTCGCACTCGACAAGCGTGAACCGGCCGTCCGGGAAGATGCCTTCCGGCTCGTCGTATTCATCCGGCGAATTGGTGAGATTCGTCACCTTGCCGGTCGCGAGGTCGAGCAACCCCACGTCGGTGCCCTGATAGCCGTAGAGCGAGCAAGTCAACTGGCGCTCGTCGGGCGGGACGAAGTTCTGCGTTTCGAGCGTGCACTTGAACGGCAGGTCGCGGCTGTCGAGGACGAGGCGCTGGTTCGCCAGCTTGGGCACACCGTTTTCATACACGATGTCCGCCTCGAGAATTTGCGACACGCCGACCGGCAGCTTGTCCGGGTACTGCGAACTCACGTGCGTCCAGGCGAGGGGCATCCGCGAGCGCGAAACCGCCGGGCCTTCCGAGCATTTCGTGCCCAGCGGCACCGGTGGCTTGCGCAGCGACTTGTCCAGCACCCAGAGCTCGGCCTTCTCGGTGCGGTTCAGGTGCGGATGGTCGGCATCGAAGCTCCGGCAGCCGGACAGCAAAATGTCGCCGTTCGCCAGGTAGAGCGCACGGGTGAACCCGCCATGATAAAAGTGATGCGTGACCGGGCGAATGATGCCGGTGGCCAGCTCGACCTCAAAGGCGTCGCCGTAGGTCTTTTCGATGAACAGGATTTTGCGCCCGTTGGGTGACCAATCCGCGCGCTCGCCAAACCACGTCAGCCGGCGGATGTGCGGCGGGAGGCGATCGGCGGGACTGGAGTCGGCCGGCGGCGCGGCAGCGTTTTCCGCGGCCAAAGCCAGCGGGCCGAGAACGACCAGCGCGAGCAAAACTGGGGAGATTCGCCTAGTGATTCGCGGCAATTTCAGCCCCATCGAACTCAGCAACGCAAGCCTCGGTTGCGGCCAGCCGCCGCTGTAGCCTCGCCGCCGAAGAAACGGGCACATAGCCTTCGCGCGTGAAGCGCTTCGTCATCGCCCTTGCGGCGTGGCTGGTCCTGACCACTTCGCTGGTCACCCTGGCGGTTTGGTCCCAGCCGGTCCACCGCGCCGTGCTCGGCATGGGCTGGGGGCTGATCCTGTTTTGGATTGGTGCCGGCGGCGGACTGATGTACCGCTATCGCGACGCCTTGCGGGCGTTAGCGCTGAAATGGCGTTGGCCTTGGACGGTGAAGTTCGTCCTGTTGGCCACGGCGCTGGCGCTGCTCGAGGAGGCCATCACCACCACGATGACCGACTTCGCGCCGCTGTTCGGCGTGCGGGTCGGCCAGGCCTACATCACCGCCTCCGCGAACTACCTGGACGTGGTGCTGTGCCACAGCGTGGTGGTGTTCATCCCCGGATTCGTGGCCTGGGCGTGTCTGCTCTCGAAAGTGCGGTTCAGTGCGGCGCAAGTCTTCGTGCTGTATGGCCTGTTCGGGATCCTGGCGGAGTGCAGCTTCGGCCCGCAACACGCGCTGGAATTCGGCCTTGGGATCTTCGTTTATGGCCTGATGGTGTGGCTGCCGGCGTACGTCACAGAACCGGACCGCACCGGCCGGCCGCCACGTTGGTGGCACTTCCCCATCGCGGTGGTTTTGCCGGCGCTCTCCGTCGCCCTCCTGCCGACGCCGCTGCTGATCAAACTCCTGTCGCCCGGGCACCCGGTCATCCACTTCCCGCCGATCGGTTAGCTTTGCGGAAGCCGTCAATGCCGCCGCAAACGGCTCGCCTTGGTGCAGGGCCCGCGATACAACGACCGCCGTGCCCGCGCGCTTCGACCTCATTATCACCGCCGACCACCCGAGTCGCACGGCCGAACTGCGCCTGCTCGATGCCCACGGCACGCAACTCGCCTTCCGACAAACCGACTTCAAGAACATCTCCGCGAGCCACGTGCAGGGGCAGGAGCAACGGCATCTTGCCAGCTTGGAGCGTGAAAGAAGAACAGGCGCGATTGTGTCCGCCATCATTCACCACAATCCAATCTCGGTCGTCTTAAGCCGACTAGAAGTCGGCGCTCCGGCCGCTTTTCTTGGTACCAATGCGGGTCCAAAGTCGGAGGCTGAAAGTCCCTATGAGCCACACTCATAACGCGAACCGAAAGGCTTGGTCCGACAGTCGCACGCTTCGCCAGGCGAACGCCGAAGCGCGGGCGTTGCTGGGTGTCGCTGCCGGGAAGTTGCACGCCGTCCTGCACGACGATTCCGTGATGGCGGAGACCCCACTGGAGGCCCAGGCTGCCGTGGAGTCCGCTGTCGCGGCCATCGGTGCGGCGCTTCGCTGGCTTGATTCCGCCGGCGCCCCAAAGAAGTCATCCGCGGCGCCGCTCCCCGGCGGCCCGACTCGCCAGCAAGGGCAGTTCCTCGCCTTCATCCGCGAATACACGATGCGGAATGAGGCCGGGGTGGCTCCCAGCCATGCTGACTTCCAGCGGTTCTTCAACCTCACACCGCC
Organism: bacterium; assembly: GCA_021839785.1. The sequence goes on from JAKCAB010000364.1 coordinate 3,547, forward strand.
GTCGGTGAATTCCATGCTGATCCGGCTCGAACAGCGGGGATTCATCCGCCGCATCCCCGGCAAGGCGCGGGCCATTGAACTCATCCTCAATCCCGACTGGATTCCGCCACTCGACCGGCCTTTCCGGTTGTGACGCCAGGCGTGCCGTCAGCAAGACTTCCCCAAGCCCATGAAACTCGCCCTGCAAGTCATCAACGACCTCGAACGCGCGGGACTGCTTCGCCGCCATGCCATTGGCGGCGCGATGGGAGCGACGTTTTACCTGGAGCCGGTCTCCACGTTCGACCTGGACATCTTTGTTTCTTCCACCGCGAACCGTTGATTCTAACCCTCGCCCCGATCTACGATTTTCTGCGGGCGCGCGGCTATCAGCCGGAGAGTGAGGCGGTGGTGATCGGCAACTGGCCGGTGCAGTTTCTACCCGCCGAAACGCCGTTGCTTCGGGAAGCGGTCGAGCAGGCGCCCGTGCACGACTACGAAGGCGTACCCACGCGCGTCATGTCGGCGGAGCACCTCATGGCCATCGCCCTCCAGACCGGGCGCGCCAAGGATTACGCCCGGCTGGTCGCCTTCGTCGAATCCGGTGTCGCGGATTCCGCGCGCCTGGATGACATCCTCGCGCGACACGGCTTGAAGGAGGGTTGGCAGCGATTTGAATCGCGTTATCTTAACCCCCCATGAGCACGCTGATGCGCGAGATTCTCGATCACAAACGCCAGCGCCGCCGGGAACTGGCCGCTCTGCCGTTCCCCGAGAAAGTCCGAATCGTGGAGCAGATGAGGAAAACCGTCATCGGCATCCGCGCCTCGACGGCGCAAAGCCGGGTCCCTGCTGAAATCGGGAACACCGGTCTGAACAATCCATCGAAGCGCGGCCTGAAAGAGGCGTAGGACGGGAAGCCGCGGCTTCCGGCCGGCGGCTGCAGTTGCGCCGCAAACTTCCGGGCGAGCAATCGCTCAAGCGGACCGGCACTTCGCCGAGCCCGAACGCCCCCAAGCCACCGGCCTTCGAGAGCGGACACCGCGTGCCGCCCACATTGGTCGGCGACGGTTGGTTGGCGATCGCGCAAAGCTTGGCCTTAAGCCGAGGCCCCAAGGGCTTTCCATTCAATCCGAGGCGCGGGTCAGGTTTTCCAGGCTGGCCCAGCCGTCGCGGTCGTCGTCACCAGGAGACGCGTTCGAGGAAGCGCAGACTTTGCGGGATCTGCGTCACCGACCAGGGTGATTCGTCTTCGATGAAGTAGTACTTGATCTTCGTTTTCTTGGCGGCCTTGAAGATCGCGGGGAAGTTCATCTGGCCGGTGCCGAGGATGACGTCGTTCTTCACGTCGGTGCCGCCGGTCAGGTCGCCTTTGACGCCTTTCTTGAGATCCTTGAGGTGCATGAGCACCCAGCGCTTCGGGTACTGCTCGAGCAGCTTCACCGGGTCCTGGCCAGGAAACACGGTCCAGAGCAGGTCCATCTGGAAGAACACGAGCTTGGGATCAGTCTTCGCCATCAAGAGATCGAACAGGGTGCCACCGCCGTGGGGCTGATACTCGTAGCCGTGGGTGTGATAGAAGAACTTGATGCCCTGCCGCGCGGCCAGTTCGCCGGCGCGGTTGAAGACGCGGGCGGCGTCGAGGCACGTGGCCTCGGTGAAATCGCCCTGGTGGGGAATCCAGGCGCAGCCGGCGTATTTCAAACCGAGCGCCTTGGCGTCGCGCAGGACCAGCTCCGGCTCGTCGCGCCAGCGTTCGTAGGCGAAGTGGCCGGACACCGCCTTCAAGCCGCGTTCCGCGAGTGCCTGGCGGAAGTCGCGCGGCAACCAGCCATACGTGCCGGCGAGCTCCACGTACTTGAAACCGTATTTGCGGATCTGGTCGAGCGTGCTGCGGACGTCCTTGGCGAATTCGTCGCGGAGGCTGTAGAGCTGGAGGCCGGTCGGGCCTTTGTAATCCTTGCTCGTGCCGACCCCGCCGGCTTGAGCGGTGAACAACGTGCCCGCGGCCAGCGCGGCCGAAGCGAGAACTGCGCGGAAGAATGCTTTCATGCGCGGGATTCAACGCGGTTCCCCCGGCGAAGGGAAGCGGTTTTCCGCGGTGGAGAGCTGCGCGCGCCGGACCTCGCCCTGCTGGCGCACCTGGCGTTCATCTTGGTTGCCTCGGCGCTGAAGCCGCTCGACAAACCCCGCCGCCGCGACGAGTTTCCCAGTCGATCCGGGAACTGGAGTGGACCCGTGTCGGGTGCCATTCCAAGAACTGCCAATCGTCACCCAATCGAAGACAACTGCCATGAACCGTCCACACAACATCAAGCGCTCGCTCCGCGCGATCGGTCTCGGGTTCGTTTGCGCGTGGTCGCTCGCACTCGCAGCGGCGGAGCCGAGCCCCGCACTGCCACCCATCGTTCAAAGCGGCCTGACCTTGTTGGCCAGCGGCGGGCCGCAACCCGCGGTCGATACCTGGTTCCAAGGCGGCATCCTGGAACGGAACGAGCGCGCGAAATCGGCGGCTGAGCAGCGGCTCAAGCGGCTCGCCGGGATCCTCGGCAATTACCGCTCGTACGAGTTGATCGAGACGCGCGAGATCGGCCGGACTTCGCAGTTCCTCTACCTCACGCTGAACTTCGAGCGCGGCGCGTTGTATGCGCGGTTCCTGGTCTGTCGCGCGGACCAGCAGTGGGTGGTGCAGATCCTGGATTTCGACACCCAACCCGAAGCCATCATGCCGTGGCTCGCCACCGCCCAAGCCAAGTGAAGCTTCCGCGCAAACGCCCGCCGATGACCCAAACCGTCCGCGTGGCGCGGATCATCGACGGTCTCCGGCGGGCCTACCCGGACGCTCATTGCGAGCTCAACCACGCCAGTCCGCTGGAGCTGCTCGTCGCCACGATCCTTTCCGCGCAATGCACCGACAAGCGGGTGAACCTGGTCACGGCCGACCTGTTCAAGAAGTACCGGACGGCCGCGGATTATGCGGAGGCGCCCGCCAGCGAGTTGGAGGCGGCGATCAAAACCGCCGGCTTCTTCCGCGCGAAGGCGAAAAACATCCAGGCCTGCTGCCGCAAACTGGTGGAACGGCACGGCGGACAGATCCCGCGCACGATGGCGGAACTCGTCGCCTTGAACGGCGTTGGCCGCAAGACCGCGAACGTGATTCTCGGAAACGCCTTCGGCTTGAACGAAGGCATCGTGGTGGACACGCACGTGGCGCGGCTCAGCCAACGCTTGGGACTCACCGTCGAGACTGTGCCGGAAAAGATCGAGCAGGTGCTGATGAAGCTGGTGCCGCGCGAGCACTGGACGCTTTTCAGCCACTGGCTGATCTGGCACGGGCGAAGGCGTTGCTCGGCACGGAAGCCCGATTGCGCTGGGTGCGAGATTCGCGACCTCTGTCTCTCGGCCGGCAGCTCTGTGGACGCCCATCGCGTGGCGCGCCGGAAAGGCGGGCAGCCTCCGGTTGCGGAACGACCCGCCTCGTGATGGCTGCCTGAGCAGCTCGGAACCGGACCCAGCGCCATGCAGGATTTACCACCAGACCAGCTCCGGCTGCGCGAGCGTGGAGCGCGAAGTCGCGGGCCAGCGCGGCGCAAGGCCGGGTTGGTTGCCGTTGGCCTGGCCGCCGGTCTCGCGCAAGGAATTCTCACGTCCCGCGTCATGGCTGGAGCTGGGTCGAGTCCCGGCTGGCGTCTGCCGCCAACGAATCGGGTGTCCCGGACGTATCCGCGCCTGGTCAATTACCACCATCGCTGGCTTGCCGAAAGCCAGGTGGACCACCGCGAGGAGCGCCTGGCGCAATGGAACGTCGTCATCCTGAACCCGGACGATGTGGCCCGGCAGGGGCTCTCGCTGGCGCTCATGCGCGCGACCAACCCGCGCCTCAACATTCTTGCCTGGATTCCGCTCGGACAGGAGCCCGGCGGCATGGCCATCGCTCGTGGAATACCGCGGCAGGGCAAGGGCGATTGGTTCTGTCGCGATGCGGAGTGCCGGCCGATCATTGCGCCGTGGGGAGGTCGCTTCATGAATCCTTACGCCGGCGATTTCGCCTGGCCGAAATACGCGGCGGCGTTCGTTGCGACCAACTACCTGCGAGCCGGTCAATACGACGGCGTCTTGTTCGACATCCTCTCGCCCGGCAACTGGCTGCGTGCCGATCTCGACGGCGACGGGCGCTGTGACTCCACCGACGAGGCGGCGTGGGTGCGGGGTCAGGCGCTGGCCGCGGAGCGACTCCGCCAGCTCGCGCCGGGCGCCATCATCGTTGGCAACGGCGGCCCTCCCTGGCCGGCTGGCTGTCCTTACTTCGCGCACGCAAATGGTTGCCTGCACGAGAATGCGCTGGGCGACGAATTCGGCGTGCCCGGTTGGAATACCCTCTGGGACGGCCATCAGACCTGCCTGACTCGGGCGAAGCCCCAGCCGGCAGTCTTCTTTGCCGTCGTGGACGTGCGGCACGAACGCACGCTCGAACAAGCGGAGCGGCTCGCGACGCTGTCCGATGACGACCGGCGGCGGATGCGGCTGGGACTGGGCACCACGTTGCTGGGCGAAGGCTATTTCGGCTTCGACCGCGGCGATTGCCTCCACGGCCAACTCTGGTGGTTTGACGAGTACGACGCCGACCTTGGGACTGCGCGGGAGGCGTACCGGCGCGATGTTTTTGCGGCGGGCACCTACAGCCGGCAGTTCGAGCGCGGGGTGGCGATCGTGAACCCAACGCCCGCAGCCGTGACCGTGAAGCTCGCCGACGCGCTGAAGGACATGACCACGCGTCGGGTCGCCGCGGAGTTTGCGATCCCGGCGCAAGACGCGCGGCTCTTCGTCAAACCCTGAACGCAGATCGCTTCCCGGCTTCCGGCACCGCTGCGGCTCTGGTTGGATGCCGCCATGTCGAATTCGGAACGATGGCGGTTGCTCGCTTCTGGCTCCGGAGCCCCTGGGTGGAACATGGCTCTGGACGAATCGCTGCTCGAGGCCGCGCCGGAATTGGGCGGGCCGGTGTTGCGCTTTTACGGTTGGACCGAACCTGCGGCCACCTTCGGCTACTCCCAACGCTTCGCCGATGTGGAGAAGCTGACGCCGCTGCGGCCGCTGATCCGGCGCCCCACCGGCGGCGGCGTGGTGCCGCACGATCGGGACTGGACTTACACGCTGGTGTTCCCACCGAACCATTGGTGGTACCGGCTGCGCGCCCGCGAAAGCTACGAGCAACTTCACGTCTGGCTGCAGCGGGCGTTCGAGCGCTTGGGAGTCCCGACCGAACTCGCGCCCACCACTGCGGCCGGCCCCCCGACCCACTGCTTGGTCCGCTTGGTACAATTGG
>JAKCAB010000531.1 GCA_021839785.1 bacterium
CCCGCGAAAGGTCTCACGGTCACGGCCGACTACCACGCCTTCTGGCTCGCCGATACTCACGATTACTTCTATCAGGTCAACGGCGTGGCCCGCAGCGCCGGCGGCTACGGACTCATGCCCGGCAACGATAGCTTCGTCGGCACCGAACTGGACCTTGTCGCGAGTTACGTGGTGAGTAACTTCGGCAACTTGCAGGCCGGCTACGGCCATTTCTTCCGCGGCGATTACGTCAAGCAAGCCCTGGCGACGCCCGGCTCGCAAGACGCCGACTGGGTTTACGTGCAGGCGACTTTCGCGTTCTGAACCACGGATCGCGCCGCCAAGGCACCTTCGTGTTGCCCCGTCTTGACCCTCATCAAGCTGCGGCAATTCATCCGGTAACCTTCCGCGAGCGCGCGGCTCAAGTCTCCCCGTGCAGAAGCAAACTCGCAGTTCCAGCCGCCTCGTTTGGGGCACGTTGAAGTGGTTGCTGCCGCTGGCGGTGCTCGCCGTCGTGGCGTTCCGGCTCAAGTTCGCCGCCGTGCCGGTGGACGCCTGGGCCGTGGAATCCGCCCCCATCGCCGCCGAGGTCATGGGCACCGGAACGCTCGAAGCGCGGGTCAAAACCACGCTCAGCCCGCGCATCCAGGAACGATTGGCGACGGTGCTGGTAGATCAGGGCGATGCCGTGAAGGCCGGCCAGTTGCTGGCGCAGCTCGACGACGGCGAACTTAAGCAGGAAGTCGCCGTGGCCGAAGCCGCCCTGGCCGCCGCGCAAGCCGCGATGGAACGCACCCGCACCGACGAAGCCCGGTCCGCGGCCGTGCTTGAGCAGGCCCGGCTCAGCCATGACCGCGCAACCGCTTTGCTGGCTACGCGCGTCGCGGCGCAAGCAGACGTGGACAAGGCGGTGGAAGCGCTGAACGTGGCCGAGGCCGATCTCAAGCGTAGCCGCGCCACCACCGTCGAAGCGGAGCGCCAGGTCGTCACCGCCGAGATGACCCTGAAATACCAGCGCGAGCGGCTGAGCTTCACGCAGATCGTCTGTCCTTACGACGGCCTCGTGGTGCGCCGGGACCGCGATCCTGGCGGCGTCGTAGTACCGGGCAGTTCGATTTTACAGGTCATTTCCACCAACGAAATCTGGGTTTCCGCCTGGGTGGACGAAACCGCCATGGCCGCGTTGGCTCCCAGCCAAACCGCGCGGGTGGTGTTCCGGAGCGAACCCGACCGAAGCTATCCGGGCACGGTCGCGCGGCTGGGGCGCGAGGCTGATCGCGAGACGCGCGAATTCGTCGTGGACGTGCGCGTGGAGCGCCTGCCGGCGAACTGGGCGGTGGGCCAGCGGGCGGAGGTCTTCATCGAAACGGTGCGCAAGGCCGCGGCGTCGGTCATTCCGCAGCGAGCCGTGAATTGGCGCGATGGCCGGCCCGGCGTGTTCGTGGACACCCACGGCCACGCACGGTGGCGCGCGGTCAAGCTGGGTTTGCGCGGCCGCGAGGCGGTCGAGGTCGTCGAGGGTCTGCAAACCGGCGAACGCGTCGTGGCGCCGCGCGGCCCGGCGTCCGGCCAATTGCGCGAAGGCCAAAGCATCAAGGTCTCATGAACCTGGCCCTCCGCGATATCCGGCACAACCGGGCCCGCTTCGCGCTGACCACGCTCGGCATCGGGCTGCTGCTCATGATCGTCATGGGCATGGGCGGCATTTACCGCGGCTTGATCGCGGAGGCCACCTTGCTGGTGGACCGCATCGGCGCCGATCTCTGGTTGGTGCAAGCCAGCACGCGCGGGCCGTTCGCCGAGATTTCGCGCGTGGCGGGCAACCTCGAAGACCGCGCCCGCGCGGTGCCCGGCGTCGCCAGCGCGCGGCGGTTCGTGTCGCACACCGTTCAACGCGAGCACCGCGGCCGGCCACTGCGCATCGTGGTGCAAGGCTTGTCCTGGCCGGAAGACCGTGGCGACTGGTTGCCGCTGATCGCCGGCCGGCCGCTCCGGCAGGCGCACTACGAAATGGTCGCCGATCGCAGCCTGGGCCTCGCTCTTGGCGAACAGGTGCGACTCGGTAAAGACGTTTACCGCGTGGTCGGTTTGACCCAAGGCATGGTGGGTTCAGGCGGCGACGGACTGGGCTTTTTCTCCGTGGCCGATGCGCAGGCCATCCAGTTCGACGAACCGCCCGAGGCCACGCGCCTGGAACGCGCCGCGCGGTTCGATCGGGTGGTGGCCAACGACCTGGGCCGCGTGCAGCCGCTGTTGGCCGACCGCAGCGCCGGCACATCGGCGAACATCCCGGCGTTTGGGCAGCCGCTGGTGAGCGCCGTGATGGTGACCGTGAAACCCGGCGCGAATCCGGCGGCCGTGGCGGACACGTTCCGTCGCTGGCCGGACGTGACGGTGTACAGCACCGCGGCGCAGAAAGACCTGTTGTTGTCCGGCATGGTGGACAAGGCGCGCCGCCAACTCGGCTTGTTCCGCGTGCTGCTGGTGATCATTTCCACCATCATCATGGCGCTGATCATCTACACCCTCACCCTCGACAAGCTGCACGACCTCGCGATGCTGAAGCTGATGGGCGCGCGCAACCGGGTGCTCGCCGGCCTCATCCTGCAACAATCGCTGCTGATCGGCGCGCTGGGCTACGCGCTGGCCTGGTGGCTCGGGCAATACGCCTTCCCGCGGTTTCCCCGCCTGGTCGTGATCCAGACGCCGGACCTGATCGCGCTGGCGGGAATCGTGCTGGGCATTTCGGTGCTCGCCAGCCTGCTGGGCATTTGGAAGGCGATGCGCGTCGAACCGAACAAAGTGCTGGCGACATGAACGCTTCCACCCCAAACCGCGTCGCGGCCGTGGCGGCCGAGCGCCTCACCAAAGTGTACGGCAGCGGCAACACCGAGGTGGTCGCCATGAACGACGTCTCGCTCCAGGTGCAGCGTGGCGAGGTCGTGGCTTTGCTCGGACCGAGCGGGGCCGGCAAGTCCACCCTGCTCACGGCCCTGGGCCTGGTCAACCCGCCCACGCGCGGCCGGATTGCCATCGGCGGGCAGCCGGTCCTGGACGGCGACCAACCGCTGACCGACCTGCGCGCGTTTCGGCGCCAGCACCTCGGCTTCGTCTTCCAGAAGGCGAATCTGATTCCATTTCTGACCGCCGTGGAAAACGTGCAGGTGGCACTCGAAATCAACGAGGTCACGCCTCGGCAGGCGCGCCGCCGGGCGTTGGAACTGCTCGATTACCTGGGCGTGGCGGAGCGGGCCGGCAACCTGCCGGAGGCATTGTCCGGCGGCCAGCAGCAACGCGTGGCGGTCGCGCGCGCCCTGGCCAACGATCCCAGCCTGATCCTGGCCGATGAGCCGACCGCCGCGCTGGACAGTCATCGCGGCCGGCAGGTCATGGAGTTGTTTTGCAGGGTGGCCCACGAACGCGGCGCAGCGGTGATCGTGGTCACGCACGACCACCGCGCGTTGGACGTGTTTGACCGCACTTTCGAAATGGAAGATGGGCGCTTGCGCCCCGGCCACAGCGCTTGAGCCTGAATTCCGAAGTTGGGGAGCACGCCCGCCCTCGGGTGTGGCTGGACGCCTGTCTGTGCGCTGCACGCAGACAGGCGCCGCGCGTCCAGCGCCTGGGCCACGCTCCGGACCGGCCAATCGTCGCACGGTGTCCGACGATAACTGTTTTCGGCGAGGGCGCCGAATACCGCACGCGGGGCACGTGCGCTCCCCAATCCACTTCGGTTTTCGGGTTGAAGCGAGGCCGACGCCGGCTTGACGGGCGCACAGGTCCGGCCCCATCTTCGCCGGCCGCGGGCTGTTGAGCGGAGGATGGTCAATGACGGTGCGAGTCGGAGGAAAATCCGGCGCTGGGTTGAAGAACGCCGCCTTCCGGCCAATCGCCGCCCGCCCGTTCGGAAGCATCGCCAAAGCGAACTTGACGTCATGAGCCACATCATTTACCCGCGTTGTCCCCGCGAAACGATGGACGGGTGGGTGCACCTGCCCCGTTTCATCGACAAGATCCGCCTGCAACTCGCCGGCAAATTGCCCCCTGATTACCAGGCGAACTTCACCAAGGGCTTCGACGGGCGCTGGCTCGCCACCGCAGGTGTGGAAGCGGTGCCGTTCATCGAAATGGTGAAGCACACGCTGACCGACGGCGAGGTCGCAGACTGGGTCCGGCAACACGTCAAACGAAGCGACGCGGAGAAGCGCGCCTTCGCGGATTCCGTGTTGAATTATCCCGACCGGGACGACGACGCCGGGCAGCAGCGGTTGCGCCAGCGCAAGGAACAGGCCGGCATTGCCCACCGCGACGATGTCCGCACGTTCGTTGACCTGATTGACGCCGACGAAGGGCGGATTTGAAGCGCCCGGCCGCGCGCTCGGCGGTGAATTCCCAGCCGGCGATTACGCCGGATAGTCCAGCGCCTCGCGGGTCATCACCTTGGTCAGCGCTTCGGCGGCGCGGTCTTTGGCGAGGCGGCAGCCGGTGAACCTCACGCGGCTACGGCGTCTTCCACGCGTTGGAACCACTGGTCGAAGTCCTCCGGCTTCCTGAAGTCGCGGATGCGGGCAAACTGCTTTTGCTCCAATTCCACCGGCAGTTTCATCGGGAGAGTCGTGCCTGCAACCACCACGAGAATGGGCTTTTCCAAAGCCCAGGCAGCGCCCAGTTCTTGGAGAAGCCAGGGTGAGGCGAGCGCGTCGGGCGACACCACCATGACAAACAAATTGCTGTTGATCAAAGCGTCCCGGAGCTTTGTCTGCCAGTCACTGCCGGCACTCAGATCGTCAGCCGAAAGCAGCCTGACGTCACGACGAGCGCCGAGCAGCCGGCGCAGTTTATCAGCGTGTGCCGCGTCTTTGCGGGCGTAACTGAGAAAAACGTTGTAGGGTCCAGTCATACGGCTTTCGATTTGCGGGCTCGAAGCTTCACGTCTGCAAGGTAGGTATCAAAGTCGTTCAGGTCAACGGCCCGGCAGTTGGCGATCACGTCAGGCAACTCCTTGGGTGTAACCTGGTCCATGATGGCCACAACGCGCTTCCCCAGAACCCAGGCACCTGCAATCTCGACCAAGACCCATTCCCGGTTAATCGAGTTGCGAGTCAACAGCACCACAAGTTCATCACAACTGCGGAGGTTCGTCCGGATGGCCTCGGGAATGAAATCGCCGCTATGAATGTCCTTCTCGTCGAAGAAAACTTGGATGCGTTGGTTCCGGCCCGCAGACTCAATTAGCCTCGCCATTTGACGCGCGACCCACCTGTCTTTCGACGAATGGCTGATAAACACCAAGTAGTCGCGCCTTTGTTTCTGTCTCTTGGGCATGGCGTTTGACGAGCGGGAGGTTGCTCCGCCGAACCCCACTCAGCAAGCGAATCCTTGTTGCCGATGCCGGTCAACCTTACGCTGGGTAGTCCAGCGCCTCGCGGGTCATGACCTTGGTCAGCGCCTCGGCCGCGCGGTCCTTGGCGAGGCGACAGCCGGTAAGACAGCCGTCGAGCTTCGCCCGCAACCGCACGAACGCCTCCAGGCCGGCGAACGAAACACAGGGGCCGGCCTTGTACGGATGGCTCGCGCCGCGCTCGCTCACGTCGGCGTAAGCGCGGGCGGTGGCGTCGATGCCGGGGATCACGCCTTCGAGCGATTCCAGTTCCTCCGCCTGGTAGCAGGCGTGGCAGCTCGTCTCGTCCCACGCGGGATGGCGGTTGTAGCCGAACACCAGTTCTGCCGCCACGCGGCTGACCTCGCCCGCGGCGCGCGCGCATTGGACATGGCACAGGTCGGTGAAGAACCGCACCAAGCCAGGCAGACCGCTGGCGAGGCCGGGATGGGCGGCGCCTTGAGTTTCCAATTCCACCACGTCGAGGATGAATTGCCGCGCGGCGAGCAGCCAGCAGAGCGCGTCGGCCAGCGGAAACGTCACGCCCTGCCGGGTCTTGTGGTAAAGCTTGGCGCCCTCGGCGTCGGTCGCCGTCTGGACGTGCTTCAAGGTCCAACGCCAGAGCCGCATGGCGGAGGTAAGCGTGCACGCGCCGGTACCGGGTCGGTCGGAGGCGAGCCGCCGCATCTCCGCGGTCCACTGCTCGAACTGGGCCAGGAACACCTCGTTCGTCATCGTGAGCGAAAGCTGCAAGCGCTGGACCGCCTCGGGGCCCTCGTAGGTTGCCTCGAGCTGGGCATCCATCCACTTCTGACCGAGAAAGCCGGGGCAGTCCTCGGTCACGCCGTAGCCGCCCATCAGGCTGACCGCCTCGCGCATCATCGTGGCGCCGTGGCCGGTGTTCCAAAGCTTGCAGGCAGGGCAGAGCACGCCGGCCTGCGCTTCGAGCAGCGTGAACTGCACCAACGGATCGGCCACGAGCGCTTCCTGCCGCTGCAGATCGCGCGACCCGACCGGCTGGCCGTTCAGCGCCAGCAGTTCGAGCGCGTCCCGCTGGATTCTGGCCAGCTCCTTGAGCGCGGCGCGACCAGTCAGTTTCCGTTCGGCGAGCCACTGGTTCTTTTGCTTTTCGAGCGGGTCCAGTCGATCGAACAGACGCGCGCCCTCGAAGCCCAGCGACGCTCCGGCCTCGCCGGTGGCCCAAATGTCCACCAGCCGGTGCAGCACGTCCTCTTTTTGCTGGAGACCCAACTCGTAGCGTGGCGTGCCGGGCGCACCTTCGCCGCCGCGGAAGCGCCGTCGCTGGTAAAGCATCGCCGGCTCGACGGCGGAAAGCAGCTTGGCCGAAGTCATCAGACCCACCGTGACGCGTGTGCGTCGGAACACCGCTTCTATGATTTCGCCGTGCGAGAAGTTCGGAACGATCACGCCGTCCTTGACGGTGTAGCCGCCGATGATGCGACTGGCCGGCACGCTCATATTAAAGGCCGGATCGCGCGTGGAACTGAGCTGGTGCACCAGCTTCTTGGTCGGCACACCGCGATCGAACGTGCCGGGGTCGCCTTCTTCGAGAATCACCATGCAACTGCCTTTGATGCGCGGGTCGTCGGAGTCCACGGCCACGGTGACGACGTTGGCAAAGGCCATGTTGGTAATGAACCGCCCGCGCTTGTCCACGTGCAGCACCGGCTCCTGGCCGCCCGGCCATTCCGCGATCCGGACCTTGCCGCTCAACATGCCGGTCTCGACGCCGACAAACGGGATCGGTTCGGTCAACGCGAACGCGGCGCGAATCTGCCGCCGGTCCTCGCCGGGCTTGGGTGGTGCGGCGAGCGACATGTACCGGGCGCGCTGCTCCGGCGTGCCGCGCTCGTGAATGGGCGCCAGGCCGAGGTTGCCCGCCAGGCTGCACGTGGCTGCGCCGGCATCCACCCACGCCAACTCGAAGGCGATCAGCGCCAGCGCGAGGTTCTTCGGGCCCGCGATGAACCCGCCGTACTCGGGATCGAGGAACGCCGCCGTGATGCCGCTTTCGTCGAAATGCGGCAGCAGGCTGGCCTTTTCCGCGGTCCACTCGTGGGAATTGCGGGCGCCGTCGGCCACGAGGCGGGCCACCGGACCGCGGGCCACGGCGCGCGCGCCTTGCACGAGCATCTGCAGATCGTAGCGGTCCGCAAAGCGCCACATGACCTGGCGCGCATCGTCCGTGGGCAGGGTCTGCAAGGTGGCGCCGGTGCCGGTTTCAGTGTGTGTCTCCATAGCGGTTCGATCCAAATCACAAACGCCGATCCGGGCGCCGAGTGCGCGCAGCGAAGCCATTTCGCCACGGTCAATCAGGCCGGGGTCGGGCGCCGCCGAGCATTGCGCGGGGCGTGATGTGGATCAAGCCGCAGTTCCGCGTCGCCGCCGGCTTGGGCGCCGCTCAGTTTCTGGCCGTGGCTCAAGGGCTCAAGCGCTTGCCAACGGCCGGATCGGCCAGGCCCGTTACCCTGCAGGGGAAAACCAGCAGCGCAGGTACCGCATGGCACAAAAGATGTCGCAATTGCGACAAAAATTACCCCACCCAGGGAAACCCGGTAGCATCCGCGCCTCCGCCCGCCTCGTTTGACGCCCCGCCAAACCCGGGAGCCGCGCCTGTCGGTCAGCGACACACGCGGCTGCGACCGAGACGGTCGCGCGCCAAAATTGGGATGCGCCGTCGCCGGCTTGCCAGCCGCGTCGCTTCTGGGCCAAGCTTGACCCTGGTTATCGGCTTGGCACCGCGACGCCAGTCGATGCCGTGCTGTCGTGCCCAACACACTCACAACCGCTGTCACCGATCGCCCGCCGGCGCTCGCCCCTGCCGACCTGGCCGAGGCCGGGCGTTCGCGCGCCGCGGAGGCGGCTGCCTGTTATCACTGTGGGACGCCGTGCGGCGCGGGCGCCTGCACGCGCGGGGACAAGGCGTTTTGCTGCCACGGCTGTCTGACCGTCTTTGAGTTGCTCAGCGAAAACGGGCTGGGCCATTTCTACGACCTCGGCCAGCAGGCGGGCATCCGGATCAGCCAGGCCGCGCCGGAAGACCGTTTCCGGTACCTGGATGACCCGACAGTGCGCGATCGGCTGCTGGACTTCGCCGACGACTCGATCGGCAAAGTAACGTTTCACATCCCGGCCATCCATTGCATCGCCTGCGTGTGGCTGCTGGAAAACCTGTTCCGCCTCAAGCCAGGCATCGGACGGTCGGCGGTGAACTTCCCGCGACGCGAGGTGGGCATCACCTTCGAGCACGAAAAGGTGCGGTTGAGCGAAGTCGTGGCGCTGCTGGCGTCGCTCGGTTACGAACCGTCGTTCAACCTGTCCAACCTCGAAGCGCGCCGGACCGATCCCGTGGCGCGTCGCCTCTGGCTGCGGGTCGGCGTGGCCGGGTTCGAGTTCGGCAACGTCATGTTGCTGAGCGTCCCCGGCTATCTGGGCATGGAGACGCCCGATCAGCCGGCACTG
>JAKCAB010000402.1 GCA_021839785.1 bacterium
AGTTTAACCTCAAAAGCTCCGGCTTCGACGTTTTGACGGCCGCGGACGGCGAGACGGCCCTGGCGCTCGCCCGCACCCAGGTTCCCGACTTGTTGCTGCTGGACTTGATGCTGCCGGAGGTGGACGGGCTGGAGGTATGCAAGATTCTGCGCCGCGATTCGGCGACCTCGAGCATCCCGATCGTCATGCTCACCGCCAAGGCGGCGGAAGTCGATCGCGTGCTCGGGCTCGAACTGGGCGCGGACGATTACGTGACCAAGCCGTTCAGTCCGCGCGAACTGGTTTTGCGGGTGAAGAATCTTCTTCGTCGCCGCAGCGCCCCGGACGAAAAGGTGGAGCGCGTGCAGTTGGGCGAGTTGCTGATCGACCTGCCACGGCACCTGGTCAGCGTGCAAGGCGAGGCGGTGGACCTTACCGCCACGGAATTCAAGCTGCTCAGCGTCCTGGCCCAACGGCGGGGCCGGGTGCAGTCGCGCGAACGCCTGTTGCGCGACGTGTGGAACTACGAAAACACCATCGACACACGCACGGTGGACACGCACATGCGCCGCCTGCGGGAAAAGCTGGGCAGGGCGGCCCGGTTCCTCGACACCGTGCGCGGCGTGGGCTACCGCTTCGTCGAAGCTTGAGCCGCCCGCATCCCGCGATGATGGTTGACAAGAGGCGTCCCGCCGGGGGACTCGCCCATACGCAGCGCGCCAAATGACCGCGCCCGCACCGCGATGTGGCCCATCCTGACAATTCTTGGCTTCCTCGGCACGGCTTGCGGCTTCTGGTTTTGGTGGCGCGCGCGCCAAGCCAGCAAGCGCCTGGAGCAACGGCTGGAACAGGCGCGGGCCGCGCAGCGCACGTTGGAGGAAGACCGCGAGCGGGCCACCACCAGCGCCGAAGCCCAGCGCGCCGCGCTGCTCAACAGCATGGGCGAAGGAGTCCTGTTGCTCGACGAGGACGGGCGCATTCAACTCGTCAACCGGGCGTTCGAATCGCTGTTCCACCTCAAGGGCGACGTTCGCGGCCACAGCGTCCTGGAGGCCTTGCGTTCGCATGAGTTGGATGAACTGGTCCAGCGCACGCGGGCGTCGGGTCAGGTCTTCGGCGCGGAAATGGAATTGCCAGGCCTGGAGCCGCGCTCGCTCCAGGTCAACGCCGCGAGCATCTCGAACGGCCGCACGCACGGCATGATCCTGGTGTTTCACGACCTGACCCGGCTGAAGCAGCTCGAGAACGTGCGCAAAGAATTCGTCGCCAATGTCAGCCACGAATTGCGCACGCCGCTCTCGCTCATCAAGGGGTACGTCGAAACCTTGCTCGACGGCGCGAAGGACGACGCGGCACTGGCCGTGCGGTTTCTCCAAACCATCGCCAAACACACCGACCGCCTGACTTACCTGATCGAAGATTTGCTGACGATTTCGCGGCTCGAGTCCGGCCCGGCCGTGCTCAGCCTGCTCCCGACCGCCGTCCGCGAGCTCGCCAGCCGGACGGTGGACGACCTGGCCTCGCGCGCGGCCTCGCGGAAGATGACGCTGGCCAACGAGGTGCCGGCCGAGTTGACGGCTCGCGCCGACGCCAACCGCGTGCAGCAGGTGCTGTTCAACCTGGTGGACAACGCCATCAAGTACGGCCGCCCGGAAGGCCGCGTGGTCATCGGCGGGCGCGCAGCCGGCGAGGAATTCGTCGAGTTGTGGGTCCGCGACGACGGCCCCGGGATTCCTGCCGACGCGCTGGGCCGGATCTTCGAGCGCTTTTACCGCGTGGACAAAAATCGCTCCCGCGAACAAGGCGGCACCGGGCTCGGTCTCGCCATCGTGAAGCACATCGTCCAAAGCCACGGCGGCGAGGTCCGCGTGGAAAGCGAGCCCGGCAAGGGCGCCACCTTTTACTTCAAACTGCCGCGCGGCTGACTTCAGGTTTCCGATTCGGCATTGCCGGGCAAGCGCGGTCTCCTTATACCTTGCCGATGCCAGCAACGAACGGAACCGTTCCCGCGCCTCCCCCGCGCCGCATCGTCGAAGTGGCGCGCGAGCTCGGTCTCGACACCGAGGCAATCCTCCTCCACGGCCATTACATCGCGAAGATTCCGATCGAGGAATTGACCGCGCGGGCCAACCAACCGGACGGCCGGCTCATCCTGGTCAGCGCCATGACTCCGACTCCGCAGGGTGAAGGCAAGACCACCGCCACGATCGGCCTCGCGGACGCGCTGCGCCGGCTGGGACACCGGACGATGTTTTGCCTGCGCGAACCCTCGCTCGGCCCGTACTTCGGCGTGAAGGGGGGCGGCACCGGCGGTGGCCGCGCCCAGGTCGTTCCCGCCGAGGCCATCAATCTCCACTTCGTCGGCGACATGTACTCGGTGGAAAAGGCCAACAACCTCCTGTGCGCGATGGTGGACAACCACCTCCAGCACGGCAACGAACTGGGCCTCGACCCGCGGCGCATCAGCTTCCGGCGCGTGATCGACCTGAACGAGCGCTCGCTCCGCGACATCATCGTCGGTCTCGGCGGCCCGAAGCACGGCGTGCCCCGGCGAGACGGCTTCAACATCACGCCCGCCTCCGAGGTGATGGCCGTGCTCTGCCTGGCGCGGGACTTCACCGACCTGGGCGAGCGCCTGGCGCGGATGATCGTCGGGTACAATTACCGCGGCGAGCCGATCGGCGCGGAAGCCATGCAAGCCGTCGGCGCCATGCAGGTGCTGTTGCGCGACGCGATTCATCCGAACCTGGTCCAATCGCTCGAAGGCACGCCCGCGTTTGTGCATGGCGGTCCTTTCGCGAACATCGCCCAAGGCACGAACACGGCCCTCGCCACCCGCCTGGCCTTGAAGCTGGCGGATTACGTCGTCACCGAAGCCGGGTTCGCCACCGACCTGGGTGCGGAAAAGTTCATCCACATCAAGTGCCGCGCCGCCGGGTTGAAGCCCGCCGCCGCCGTCATCGTCGCCACGGCGAAGGCCATCGCCTGGCACGGCGGTTTCACCGAGAGCGGCGGACTGGGAAACCTTGCGAAGCACATCGAAAACATCCGGCTCTTCGGCCTCGAACCGGTGGTTTGCCTCAGCCACTTCCCCACCGACCAACCCGGCGACATCGCGCGCATCGTGAAGTTCTGCGAAAAGCAAGGCGTGGAGGCGGTGCGCTCGGAGCATTTCGACAAAGGCGGCGCGGGCGCCACGGCCCTCGCGGAAGCGGTGTTGCGCGCCGTGGCCCGGAACGGCCGGAAATCGCTGCGTTTCCTTTACCCGCTGGACGCGCCGCTCGAAAAGAAACTGACGACGCTGGCCCAGAAAGTTTATGGCGCGGACGGCGTAGCTTTCGACCGCAGCGCGCAAAGCCAGCTTGAACAACTCACGCGCCAAGGCTTCGCAAATCTGCCGGTCTGCGTGGCCAAGACCGCGATGTCGCTCTCGGACGATCCCGAGCGGCGGGGGCGGCCGCGGCGGTTCCGCGTCACGGTCAACGAGCTTCGCCTCTCGGCGGGCGCGGGCTTCGTGGTCGCCATCTGCGGCAACATCGTGACCATGCCGGGCCTGCCGAAAGTGCCCGCCGCGGCGCGGATCAAGATTTTGCCCGACGGCCGGGCCACCGGCCTGAGCTGAGGCGGCGTCAGCCTTTGAGCAAGGCCACCGCGTAATCGCGGTTCATGCGGGCGATGAAATCGAGGCTGATGTTCTTCGGACAGACCGCTGCGCACGAACCCGTCACGGTGCAGGCGCCGAAACCTTCCTTGTCCATCTGCTCGACCATGGCCAGCACGCGCCGCTGACGCTCGGGCTGGCCTTGAGGCAGCAGGCTGAATTGGGAGACCTTCGCCGAGACGAACAGCATCGCGCTGGCGTTTTTGCAGGCGGCCACACAGGCGCCGCAGCCGATGCACGCGGCGGCGTCCATCGCGCGGTCGGCGTTCAGTTTCGGCACCGGCACGGCGTTGGCGTCGGGCGCGCTGCCGGTGCGGACGCTGATGAAACCGCCGGCCAGCATGATGCGGTCAAACGCCTTCCGGCTGACGATCAGGTCTTTGACGACGGGGAAAGGCTTCGCGCGGAACGGCTCCACCAGGATTTCGTCGCCGTTACGGAAGCTGCGCATGTACGTCTGGCAAGTGGCGACGCCGCGATTCGGACCGTGCGGCTTGCCGTTGATGACCAGCGAGCACGTGCCGCAGATGCCTTCGCGGCAATCGTGGTCGAAGGCGATCGGTTCCTCCCCCCGCGTGGTCAACTCCTCGTTGACCACGTCGAGCATCTCGAGGAAGGACATGTGCGGATTGAGCTCCGGCGTCTCGTAGCTGACGAACTGGCCGAGAGCCTGCGCGTTTTTCTGGCGCCAGACTTTGAGTCGAACCTTCATGATGAAATCGCCTTTCTGGATTTGGGCTTGGCCGGGGACTCGCGGCGGAGGGTGTGGAAGCCGATTTCGCCGCGGGGCCGGGGCTTGGAATCCGCCATCAATTCGCGGATGGCATCGAACACGACTTTGAACTGCGCGTCATATTTGCGTTCGAGAATCTCCAGCTTGCGCGCCAACTCGGCGTGCGAAGCCAACATGCGCCGCAGCGCGACAAACGTGCGCATGATGGCGATGTTGACCTGGATGGCCCGGGGGCTGCGCAACACGCTGGAAAGCATCGCCACCCCCTGTTCGGTGAAGGCGTAAGGGCGGTAGGCCAATCCCCGGTGCTTCCTCGAATCGGTCACAAATTGTGACGAGTCAGAGTGTGCGCGGGTCGATTCCGGCAAGGAAGCCGCCGAACTCGTCACAGATTGTGATGAGTTCCGGCCTGAGGCGGCCGCAATCGACGGTCGCATCACCAACGCCGTCTCCTCCTCGGAGAGCTGGAACGTGAAGTCTTCGGGGAAGCGTTCGCGGTTCCTTTTCACGGCCTGGTTCAAGGCGCGAGCTTCAACCCCGTAAAGCTCGGCCAACTGGAAATCCAGCAGCACCTTTTGCCCGCGGATCAGGAGAATCCTGTCCTCGATGCGTTCTGCGGAGTTGAGGTTCTGGTTCCTCACGGTGTGCTGGCCACGGCTTTCCACGACGGGTCCGGGAACTCACTTGTAGCTCCGCGTCACCATCTTGACCTCTTCGTAAACCAGCGGCTCTACGTTCCGTAACGGCGCCTTGTCCGGTCCTTGGTATTCCCAGGCGGCGACGTGGGCGAAGCGCTCGTCGTCGCGCTTCGCTTCGCCGTCCGGGTATTGGTGCTCTTCGCGGAAATGGCCGCCGCACGATTCACGGCGCTCGAGCGCGTCAAGGCACAGCAACTCGGCGAGTTCGAGATAATCAGCGACGCGCCCCGCCTTTTCGAGCGACTGGTTCAGGTCATTCTCGGTGCCGGGGACGGTGGCGTTCTGCCAGTACTCTTCGCGCAGAGCCGGGATCAACTCGAGAGCCTTCTTCAACCCCGATTCCGTCCGGGCCATGCCGCAGTATTCCCACAAGATTTTGCCCAGTTCCTTGTGGAATGACTGGACCGTCCGCTTGCCCTTGATGCCGAGCAGGCGCTTTGTGAGGCCCCGGACATTGGCCTCCGACTCCTGGAACGCCGCATGGTCGGTCTTCGGCCGCTCGCCTGGTTTCAAGGTTGCGAGGTAGGTCGCAATCGTGGCGGGAATCACGAAATAACCGTCGCCGAGGCCCTGCATGAGCGCGCTGGCGCCGAGACGGTTCGCGCCGTGATCGGAGAAATTCGCCTCCCCGAGCACGAACAGGCCGGGAATGTTGGACATCAGGTTGTAGTCCACCCACAGGCCGCCCATCGTGTAATGCACGGCGGGGAAAATCCGCATCGGCACCTGGTAGGCGTTCTCGTTGGTGATTTCGTGGTAGATGTCGAACAAGTTACCGTAACGCTCGCGCACCTTGTCCTCACCCAGGCGTTTGATGGCATCGGCAAAGTCCAGGTAAACGCCCAAGCCCGACTCGCCCACGCCGCGGCCCTCGTCGCAAACCTGCTTGGCGGCCCGGCTCGAAATGTCGCGCGGCGCCAGGTTGCCGAAGCTCGGATACTTGCGCTCCAGGTAATAGTCGCGGTCTTCCTCCGGAACCTCCGACGGTTTTTTCCGGCAGTCTTCCTTCTTCTTCGGCACCCAGATCCGACCGTCATTGCGCAGCGACTCGCTCATCAGGGTCAGCTTCGATTGGTAATCGCCGCTGACCGGGATGCAGGTCGGGTGAATCTGCGTGTAGCACAGATTGGCGAAGCAGGCGCCGCGCTTATAAGCGCGCCAGATCGCGGTGGCATTCGAGTTGCGCGCGTAAGTCGCGAGGTTGAAAACGTTGCCGTAGCCGCCGGTGGCCAACACCACGGCATCGGCGCTGTGCCGGGTGATTTCGCCGGTAATCAGGTTCCGGACGATGACGCCCTTGGCGTGGCCGTCCACGACCACCAAGTCGAGCATCTCCGAGTGCGTGAAAGACCGGACCGACCCCGCCGCGATTTCTTTGCACAGGGCCGAGTACGCCCCAAGCAGCAATTGCTGGCCGGTCTGGCCGCGGGCGTAAAACGTGCGGCTAACCTGGGCCCCGCCGAACGAGCGGTTGTCCAGCAAGCCGCCGTATTCGCGCGCAAACGGCACGCCTTGCGCCGCGCATTGGTCGATGATGTTCACGCTCACTTCGGCCAACCGATGCACGTTCGCCTCGCGCGAGCGGAAATCGCCACCCTTGATCGTGTCGTAAAACAGCCGGTAAACGCTGTCCCCGTCGTTTTGGTAATTCTTGGCGGCGTTGATCCCGCCTTGGGCGGCAATCGAGTGGGCCCGCCGCGGGGTGTCGTGATAGACGAAGTTGGTGACCTTGTAGCCCAATTCGCCCAGCGTGGCCGCGGCCGAGGCCCCCGCCAACCCCGCGCCGACCACGATCACCTCGTACTTCCGCTTGTTTGCGGGATTGACGAGCTTCGATTCAAACTTGTGCCGGGTCCACTTTTGGGCCAGCGGACCGGAAGGGATTTTGGATTCCAGCTTGGCCATATTACTTGCCCGTGTCCTTTCCGTCAGTCGCCGCGGCGACCGCCTTTGCGTTTTGCGCGGCCACGGCGGCGAGATAAGTCTTGCCGTGGCCGAGCAGCAGAACCGAGGTTGGCAGACTCGCGTACCCGACGAAGAGCAACACTGCGATCGCCTTGGCCGCCTTCGTGACGAGCGGCGTGTAGGTCGGGTTCCGCAAGCCCAGCGACTGAAACATGGCGCCGATGCCGTGGCTGAGGTGCCAGCACAACAGGCCGACGCCGATCAAATAGAACAACGTCACGTACCAGACACTGAAACCGGCCACCATCATGGCGTACACATCGGGGTGGCCGCTGCCCGGCTCCTTCAACTGATGAAAAGGCACCGCCGAACCGTTGATGGCTTCCACCTTCAGTGTGTAATGCAGCAGGTGAAAAACGACGAACGACGCCACCACCAGCCCGCTGAACACCATGGTGCGCGACGCCAGCGTCGAACCGAAAGCGGTCGCCGGGCTCGCGTAAGCCACCGGGCGGGCCGCGCGGTTCTCCGCCCACAGTTGAAACGCGGTGAAGATATGGAGGATCACCAGGCCCAGCAGGATCAGCCGCACCGGCCAGAGCAACTCGAGGTTGCTTTGAAGGAAGTGGGCGTAGCGGTTGATGGCCTCGGGCGGCAGGAAGAACTGGAGGTTGCCGATCAAATGGCCGACCACGAACAACACCAGCACCACGCCGCTGCCGGCCATGAGGTACTTCTTGCCAAGGGTGGACCTGAAGAGGCGGGGGAGGGCTTTCATGGCACAAACCTGCGTTCAGCGGGAGCCGCCGAACGCACAACCAAAGAGCATAGTGAGCTTTGCATCGGGATTTCGCGAGGCAAACGCGACGACCTGCCTGCCTTCCCAAGTGGGATCCAGGAATTAGTCCGCTTGTGCCGTCGCCCGCTATGTCTAATGACCAGGCGAGCCTCCGTCAACGCCGGCATACAAGATATAAGTTAGGCTGGCAGTATTATTAAGCATAGCTTGAAGTCCGCTTGAGCTGGGCGTGAGCGGGTAATTCGGCCAGCGACGCGATCCACCCGGTGGCCATGGGGGCCGCCCGGCCGGTCCGTGCCAGCCCGACCGCCCGCAAGCCGGCCCGGCGGGCGCCGCACACGTCGGCGTCCCAACTGTCGCCCACGTGGAGCGTGGCGGCGGGCGGCACCCCCAGCGCCTGGGCGGCCCAGGCGAAAATGCGAGGGTCCGGCTTGTGCGCGCCGACTTCACAAGACACTGCGATCACCTCGAAATGCCGTTCCAAGTCCAACGCCCGCAACAACGGCCGCAGCCGGTCGTCCCAGTTCGACACCACCGCCAGTCGGAACCCGCGCCGGCGCAGCGCGGACAGCGCGGGCACCACGTCGTCGAACACACGCCACGGATCGGGGCGGGCGAAGTGGGCGTAAAGATCGGCAAAAAATTCGGGATCGCCCGCCACCGCACTCAGCCCCGCGAACGTCTCGGCCACCAGGCGGGCCCACGCGGTGCGTGAATAGTCGAACCGGACTCCCGCCCGCTGCCAGGCCGCCGCAAAGCGGCGCGTCACCTTGTCTGGATCGAGCCCGCGCTCGCCGTGTCGTGCGGCCACTTCGGCGTAAACGCGCCCAACTGAAGGCCAGGGTTCGATCAACGTCCCGCCGACATCGAACGAGATGGCCTGAATGGGCAGGTTCATTCGCGTAGGTCCAAACGCTCGCAAGGATGGAACTCACCAGGCTGGCCAACCAAGGTCGCGTGCAAGCCCGCGCAACCCGCCGGCCTTCCGCTCACGGATACGCCTGGTCCAGCTCCTGAAATCGCTTGTACT
>JAKCAB010000680.1 GCA_021839785.1 bacterium
CCGGCAGCGAGGTGACGGTCACCATTCAGCGGCCTTCCACCAACGAAGAGAAAGACCACGTTCTCAAGCGCGAGGTCGTCAAGGTGGACACCGTGAAGGATCTCAAGGGCGGGGAGGATTTCGCCATCGGCGAAGGACACATCGGCTACGTGCAGGTGACGCAGTTCGGCGAGCGGACGACCAGCGAACTGGAGGCCGCGATCAAGAAGCTGGAGAGCCAGGGGCTGGAGGGCCTGGTGCTGGATTTGCGGGACAACCCGGGCGGTTTGCTCGACCAAGCAGCAAAAGTGTGCAGCCTGTTTCTGCCGCCCAAGACGCTGGTGGTCAGCACCGAAGGCCGCGACCCGTCCGAGCGCCGGGAGTACCGCGTCCCGGCCCGCGGCAAGCACTATGAGATGCCGATGGTGGTGCTCATCAACGAGGGCAGCGCCAGCGCCTCGGAAATCGTCGCCGGCTGCCTCCAGGATTTGAAGCGCGCGATCATCGTGGGCGAAAAGTCGTTTGGCAAGGGGTCGGTGCAGAGCATCATCGAACTCCAGGATGGCGCGGCCTTGCGGCTCACGACGGCGAAGTATTACACGCCGAGCCACAAGGTCATCCACGAGCATGGCATCACGCCGGACATCGAGGTGCCGCAATCGCTGGAAGACGACCAAGCCCTGGCCCAGCAGCGGACGCCGGGGGCGCTCGAGTCGCTCGACCCGTCGCGCCGCGAGGAGGTCAGTGAGGTGCGGGACCTCCAACTGGAGCGCGCGATGGATTTGCTCAAAGGCATCACGCTTTACACCCATCGCAACGGCAAGCTGGCCAAACTGGCATCGCCCGAAGCGGGGACAAAGAATTGATCCGCGACGCCGGTCTCCGCGCCTCGCCGCGGCATCGACGTGCGCCCATCCCGCCGGGCTGTGACGCTTCTGGGCCTCGAGACTTCCTGCGACGAGACGAGCTGCGCAATCGTGCGCGACGGCACGGTGCTGGCAAATGTGGTCTCTTCGCAAATCGCCTTGCACGCCGAGTACGGCGGGGTGGTGCCCGAACTGGCCACCCGCGAACACCTGCGCAACGCACTCCCGGTTTGCCGGCTGGCGTTGGCAGAGGCCGGCGTCACCCCCGGCGAACTGACCGCTATCGCGGCCACGCAAGGACCGGGTTTGCCCAACGCCTTGATGATCGGCCTGCGCGCGGCTCAGGCCCTCGCCTTCGCTTTGAACCGGCCGTTTCTTGGAATCAACCACCACGAGGCACATTTGTATTCGCCTTGGATTGGCGGCCAGCCACCGCGGGCGGATTTCACGGCTTTCGAGCCGAACGTTTCGCTGATTGTCAGCGGCGGGCACACCCTGCTGGTCCACGTCGCCGCCGAGTTGCAGCACCGCGTGCTGGGTTCCACGCTCGACGACGCGGCGGGCGAGTGCTTCGACAAGACGGCGAAACTGATCGGGCTGCCGTATCCGGGCGGACCGGAGATGGACCGGCTCGCCGAGGGTGGCGACCCGCGCGCGTTCGAATTTCCACGCCCGTTGATCGGTGAGGCCAACGACGACTTCAGTTTCAGCGGGCTGAAAACTTCGGTGCGCTACTTTTTGCGCGATCACCCGGAGGTTCTTGCCGACCCGCAGCGCCTGCGCGATTTGTGCGCAAGCGTGCAGGCGGCCATCGTGGACGTGCTGGTGATCAAAACCGTGAAGGCGGCCGCGCGGCTCGGCGTTGGCTGCATCACAGCCTCGGGGGGCGTCACCTGCAACCGCGCGTTGCGGGCGCGGCTGGCAGAATCATGTGCGGAACACGGCTGGAGGCTGCGACTGGCGGCCGGGGCGCTTTGCACGGATAACGCGGCCATGATCGCCGTGCTCGCCGAGCGCAAGCTGAGGCACGGACATCCACCCACACCGCTGGACGAGGAGATGCTCCCGAACTGGAGCTTGGACTGAGCCGCGCCGTGCGGCGGAGTTGCCGGAAAAGCAAAAACCCGCGGGCGACACGCCGGCGGGTTCATCACTGGAAGGACAGACGGAAATAACTCTATGGGCCGTCATCACCGATCGCCTCGACCGGGCAACCTTCCTTGGCCTCCTGGCATTGCTTTTCTTCCTCGGGCGAGGAGGGCTGGGCATAGACATAGGAATAGCCGCCGTCTTCGTTGCGTTTGAAATTGTTGGGCGCGGTCTCGCGGCACAAGTCGCAGTCGATGCACTGGTTATCGACGTAGAATTTGCCGGGCGCGTTCTCGGGATATTTGTTCGCTTTGTCAGCCATAGAGATCGTTAGTTCGTGGGCGAAGGATGCGGTCGGCCCGGTCAAAATCAAGCCTCATTTCAGGCCCGGATTGTTTCACGTCTTTCCGATGCTTGGAGTTTCGGCTTGCGGTCCGCCAGTGGTCTTTGTTACGAACTTGGCATTCGTTTATGGCTGCCATAGGCCGCTTCCAGAAGGGTGACGACACCTTTTACGCAAAGGTCGTGGACGGGGAACTGTTCCGGCTGATCGGCGATGTTTTTGGTTCTCCTTCATTTGAGAAGAAGCCCACTTCCTTGAAAGGGGTCAAGACCCTGGTGCCCGTGACGCCTTCCAAGGTGATCGCGGTGGGATTAAACTACGCGGACCACGCCCGCGAGAGTGGGAAACCCGTGCCCAAGGAACCGCTCTTCTGGCTCAAGGCGCCGACGTCTCTGTTGCCGGACGGCGGCAAGATCGAGATCCCGTTCGCCGCGCATCGCGTGGATTTCGAGGCCGAACTGGCGGTGATCATCGGCCGCCGGGTGCGCAACGTGACGCCCGCCGCCGCCGCGCGGTACATCTTCGGCTACACCGCCGCGCAAGATGTCAGCGACCGCACCATCCAAAACGCCGAGAGCCAGTGGGCGCGGTGCAAGTCGTTCGACACGTTCACGCCGCTGGGGCCCTACGTGGAGACCAAGATCGACCCGCACGACCTCTCGATCCAACTCTTCCAGAACGGCCAGCTCCGCCAGAACTCGAACACGAGCCAGCTTATCTTCAACTGTTTTCACCTCGTGAGTTTCATCTCGACGAACATGACCCTCCTGCCCGGCGACGTGATCCTGACCGGCACGCCCAGCGGCGTGGGGCCGATCGAATCGGGCGACCGGATCGAGGTGCGCATTCAGGGCATGGCGCCGCTGGTGAACACCGTGAAGTGACCTCGCGCTTGGCGGTGCTTGGCCAAGTCAGTCCTCGCGAGGCGGCGTGACCCGCCTCATTCCGATTTTGTATGCGCTGGACCCAAACCTTTATTCCCACCCTCAAGGAAACGCCGGCCGACGCCGAGATCGCGTCGCATAAACTGCTATTGCGCGCCGGCTTGGTCCGCAAGCTCACCGGCGGGCTGTACACGTTCCTGCCGTTGGGCGTGCGCGTACTGCGCAAGATCGAGCGGATCGTCCGCGAGGAAATGGATCGCGCTGGCGCCATCGAAGTTTCCATGCCCTGCCTCCAGCCGCCGGACATCTGGCAACAGAGCGGGCGCTATACCACTGCGGCCGAAGTGCTTTACCACGTCTTCGACCGCGCGAAAAAAGAGTGGGTTCTCAGTCCCACCGCTGAGGAAGTCATTACTCAACTGGCCGCGAACGAGCTGAGTTCCTACCGGCAACTGCCGCGCAATTTCTATCAAATCGGCGTGAAGTTCCGCGACGAGATCCGTCCCCGCTTCGGCCTGATGCGGGCGAAGGAATTCGTGATGAAGGACGCGTACAGTTTCGACGTGAGTGACGAGGCGGCGATGGTGAGCTACCGGAAAATGTACGACGCCTATACGCGCATCTTTGCGCGCTGCGGCTTGCGCGCCTTCCCGGTCGAGGCCGACACGGGGGTCATCGGCGGCAACTACTCGCACGAGTTCATGGTTCCGGCGGAGACCGGCGAAAATGAGGTCGTTTATTGCGAGACCGGCACCTACGCGGCGAACATCGAAAAGGCGACTAGTCGCGGACCGTTGATTGCAACCCCGACCGCAGGCACGGGGCCGACGCCGGAGAAGTTTCCGACGCCCGGCGTTGTCACCATCGAGGCGTTGGCCGCGGCGCCGTACCACGTGGCCGCGCATCAGCAGATCAAGACGTTGGTGTACGTCGCCGACTCGAAGCCGATCCTGGTTTTGCTCCGCGGCGACGACCAGTTGAACGAGGCGAAACTGATGGCTCGCACCGGCGCGGCCCAAGTCCGGCCCGCCACCGCCGACGAGGTATTCGCCGCGTTGGGCGCCCATCCGGGCAGCCTGGGCGCGGTGAAGACCACCCTGAAGGCAGCGGACTTGAAGGTCTATGCCGACCTCGCGCTCCAAGGCGCCGCGGGTATGATGACCGGCGCGAACGAGGACGGATTCCATTTCCGGCACGTCGAGATCGCTCGTGACATCCACGTCACCCAATGGGCGGATTTCCGCACCGTGCGGGCCGGCGAACTCGACGTCGAGACCGGGCAACCGCTCAAAATCCGCCGCGCCATCGAAGTGGGGCACGTGTTCAAACTGGGCACCAAGTACAGCGAAAAGATGAGCGCGCTGTACCTCGACGAAGCCGGCAAGCAGCACCCGTGCGTCATGGGTTGCTATGGCATCGGGATCACGCGGACGTTGCAGGCCATCATCGAACAGGGCAACGACAAGGACGGCATCCTCTGGCCGCTGCCGACCGCGCCGTTTGCCGTGTGCCTCACGCCGCTGAGCGTGGCGCCCGACAGCGCTCCGATGAAACTTGCGGAGCAACTTTACGCCGAACTGATGGCGCGCGGGGTGGAGGTGATTCTCGACGATCGCGACGAACGGCCCGGAGTGAAATTCAAGGACGCCGACCTGATCGGCTTTCCGCTGCGGGTCAATCTGGGTGAAAAGGCGCTGGCGCGCGGCGAAATCGAGATCAAACCGCGCGGTGGCAACCTCGGTTGCGTCAAGGCCGAAGCCGCCCTCGCAGCCATTTGCGACTGGCTGGCCGGCGAAACGGCGCGCTACGCCGCGGCGGTTTCCGGCGCTTAACCGTCTCCAAGCGTCCGCCGGGGTTGGCACATTTTATGTCGCAATTGCGACAAATTTTGTGCCAGCGCCTCAGGTTGCCGGGGATGGCGGCACGTCGTTGCCGGCGCGGTAGTCGATCACCCGAATTTTCTCCAATGTCACCAAGCCGCCTTGCATCATGTCGTCCAGCACCGGCAGGAACTCGCGCAGTTTTTCCTCCGTGTCCACGATCTCGATTACCAGCGGCAGGTCCATCGAGAGCCGGAGGATCTTGGCGGTGTGGAGCCGGCTGGACTTGCCGAAGCCCATTGGCCCGCGCAGGACGGTCGCGCCGGCCAGGTGCAGCTCGCGCGCCTTGAGCACGATGGCCTCGTAAAGCGGCTGGTGCTTCCAGCGGTCGCTTTCGCCGAGGAAGACCCGTAACAGCATGGCTTCGTGGGGCAGGTGCATGTCAATGACCTTTCATCGAATTGAAGCTGACCGCCAGCAAGTGGCCCAGCCAGACGCCGACCAGACACAGCCCGAGCGACAGCACGGAGTTCGCGCCCGCTTTGAACCATTGCCCGTCCTCGGCCAGCGTCAGCGTCTGGAGGCTGAACGAGGAAAAGGTGGTGTAACCGCCGCAGACGCCCAGCATGAAGAACTGCCGGAAGGGAGCCGGGGCCAGCCAACGGCCTTCGGGTCCGGTCGCCGTGGCAAAGAGACCGATCACGAAACAGCCGCTGACGTTCACGACCAGTGTGCCCCACGGAAACGTCTGGCCGAAACGGTCCGCGACGACGCCGGAAAGCCACCACCGGCCCAGAGAACCCAGGCCGCCGCCGAGGAAAATCCACAGTGCATTCAACATAAAAGCCCCGCCAGCCACGCGTGGCGCTGGTAGGAGTCATCAGCACTGAGATCGCTCAGGCGGTTCTCTCGCGACGCGAGACGGCAAACCCCATTGCCGGCGCGAAAAGTGTCAGCCCCCGCCGGGCGCCGCAAGCGCATTCCCCAACACCCCACCGAACCGGGGCCATGAGAGCCGTTAACGGCAGGCGCGCGGGTGTCCTCACCCGCAGCCGAGCCGCAGAACCTTGGGGAGGAGCGCGGATGTCCAATCCGCGAGCTGGCAGACCCTGTCGTCAGCGAAACCCCAGGCTGCGACCGCGACGGTCGCGCGCCCAAACAGGGATGCATCGTCGGCCGCACGCCGGTTGCGGCGGTGGCTGCTGGCGGCGATCACCGCGGCCCGCCCGTGCTTTCCCCAATCCAAGCCAGGTATCGTTCGGTGCCGGCGCGGAGCGGGAGGGCAACGATTTCGGGCGTGTCGTAAGGGTGCCGGGCGAGGACCAGGCGTTCGAGCGCGGCCAGCCGCGACTTCCGCGTTTTCATCAGCAACAAGACTTCCGTGCTGCGTTCAAATTTGTCCTGCCACCGATAATGGCTTTCGATCCGCGGCACCAGGTTCGCGCACGCGACCAATCGCGCTTTAAGCGCTGCCCGCGCCAGCTCGCGGGCAGTCTTCAGGTCGGGCGCGGTGACGAGGACCACGGCGAAATTCGCGGCCGTCTTCATGGTTCAAGATTGGTCCAGCCGTTTCGAGGCGCGGCGCTTGGCGTCGAGCAACCGCGAAGTGACGGCGGTTCGATCCGGTGCGGGCGGCTTCGGCGGTTCCGCGGGCGCGGCTGGTTTGCCGGTGGGTTCCTTCGGGGCTGCCTCGCCGACGAGCGGTGCGGTCGCCGGCCTGGCGGGTTGAAAGAGCTCCGGCTTGGGTTCGCCGCTGCCGGTCCGTTGCGCGCGCACCTGCCCGCGGCGGGCCAGCAAGGCATTCAAAGATTCATCGGCTTGCACCGGCCGCGGCTGGCCGCGCCAGAAAAAGACCAGCCGGCGCAGGTTTTCGGTGGCCTTCAGCCACTCGGCGCGGTCGAGGTAAATGCGCCGCACGCCGACATCCGCCACGAAGAGCAAGATGGCGAGCTTGAGCAACCATTGCCACAGGTCGCGCGGCTGAAACGTTCGCACCCGATCGTGCAGGAACGGATTTTCCCCGCCGAGCGGTTGGCCGGGCGGGGGGAGCAATTTGCCGGCGCCGGTCTCCGCGATGCGCCGGAGCAAGTTCGAATTCGGTTCGGTGGCGGCGAACTCCGGCGAGTAATTGACGCTGGCGCCGACCGCCTGCGTGGCGCGCACCTCGCCGTTCTGGGTCTCGACCAGATTGATCAGGTACGCCCCGACCTCGCGTGTGGGGAACCGCGCCTCGTAGCGGCCCGGCCCGGTTTGCTTCAGCCGGACGGTCTGCTTCTGGCCTTTCGGGCTGACCACGACGCCTTGGAGGTTCAGGAAATTGCGGTAGTTGCCCTGCGCGTCGAGGGCTTCCACGCTGAGCACACCTTCGCCGTTTTCCACGGAGACTTCCGTGTTGAAATCGGCGGTGTCGATCCGCCGCAACGCCCATTGGGCGACCTGCGACCAGAACTGCCGGTATTTCGGCCAGCCCATCCAATCCTGCGCCCACTTGGCCTTGGCGTCGGAAGTGAACGCCACCGCCCGCCCCAGGCCGAACTGCCAGTGCGCGAGCACCGGGTCGCCCTTGTCGGAAAGCAGCGGCACTTCCGCCCGCGCCTTGGGCGTGGTGCAGACATAGCCGCGCAAGGTGGGCAATTCGCCGGCGGCGAATCCGCGCAAGATGCCGCTGCTATCGGTGAGCACCGGCTTGAACGGGTCTTCGAAGATCGCCGATTTGAGGATGACCATCGCTTCCTTCAAAAAAATTTGCGGCAACTGTGACGGGTCGCGCACGTCGTAAAAACGGCCGCGGCCCTGGTCGGCCATTTTGATCATCGTGTCCGGGCCCGCGTGGCCGGCGATCAACACCGTGCTGACGGTGATCCGGTCGCCCACGATGGATTGCATGAGTTGGTCGCTCGGCGCGCCGGGGTCGCCGTCGCTGAAGACGATCATGTGCTTGAGATTGGCCTTGGACTGCTTCAACCCTGGGTTTTGCGGGGCGCCTTGGTAGGCCATTTCCATGACGTGCTGGAAGCTGGGCAGGTCGCCTTGGTTCATGCCGGCGATGAGACGTCCCTTTTCCTTGCGGTCGCCGACCGCACTTAAGGGAAAGAGCCAGCGATCGTTCCCGTCCCAAAGCACGACGCCCATCTCGTCCTGCGGGCCGAGCGCGTCGAGCACGCCCAGCGCGCATTCGCGGGCGATTTGATTGCCGTTGTTGAACTCCATGCCGTGCATGACAAGCACGACGGCGCCGCTGGGCAGCACCTTCTTGCTGCTCAACTCCATTTCGACCGGCAACGTGGTCTCCAGCGGCGTGCCGCGGTAGCCGCCGGCGGCGTAGGTTTGGTCGCCCCCGACGCAAACCAGCCCCACGCCGAAGTCGCGCACGGCGCTTTCGAGCAGGCTCATCAACGTGTCGCCGAGATCGCCCGCCGCGAGGTTGCTGATGAAGATCGCGTCGTAGCTTTGCATCTCCGCGAGCGTCGCCGGAAAGCCGCTCAGATCGCTGAGCTCGGTTTGGAGCTTGGACTCGCGAAGCGCGTCCGCGAGCGGCCGGTCCTGGGCGGGATCGGCGGACACGATGAGCACGCGCGGTTCGCCGTGCACGCTGGCGAAATTGCCGGCGCGGTTGTTCTGCGGCACCAGGTCGCCCGGCACGTCCACCTGCACGTCATAGCTGTAGAATCCGGGTTGCGTGAGCGTTTGCGGGAACGTGAAAAGGTTCTTGCCGGCCGACAATTCGACCTGCTGTTCGCCGAGATAACGGTCGTTTTGAAAGAGCCGCAACGTGGCCGCGCGGTTCGTGTCCGACTGGACGAAGATGCTGACA
>JAKCAB010000203.1 GCA_021839785.1 bacterium
AAGGTGTTGATGCCGTAACTGAGAAAGATCTCCGGGTCCCAAGTGACGGCGATCCGCTTGGTGTCGGACGGGCAAAGATAGGTCCCGGATGATTTCTCGATGAATGGCTTGAGCAGGTCCATCCAGCGGGTGGTCGCATCCATCCAAGCCGGCGGATACTCCCCGTTCTCGTCCGCGTACAAGAGGGTGGCGATGCCGATCTGCCGCAGGTTGCTCAGGCAAACGGCGCGTTTGCCTTGTTGCTTGGCGTTGGCCAGCGCGGGCAGAAGGAGGCTGGCCAGAATGGCGATGAGGGCGATGACCACCAAGAGTTCGACCAGCGTAAACGCAGTCTGCCCCCGCCGGCCGGGCGCCGGCGAGACACAACTCCACTGCGTCGCCACACTCATGGCGGCGGAGCATAGCCGAGTGTTCGTGTTATGACAATAGAAAATCGTCATACGCGGCGAAATGCGCAGTCGCCCCCAACCCAGAGGCACGTGGTGGCGGCGGGTGAAAGCCGAAGGCCGAACGCCGAAAACAACTGCGGCTCATTCACGCACCCGGCCGCACCTCGCGGCGCCGCGGGTGGGCCAGATTCGCCAGCAACGCCGCCAGGATGAACACGGCCGCGAGCAAAAGGAGCTTGGCGCCGAAACCGGTGGGCCGGGCGGCGGAGGCTTCAAGGCCGATCTTGAGGTCGGCCCAAGTGTCCACTTGGAGTGGTCGCGTGAAGGTCAGCAGCCGGCCTTGCTCCGGAATGGAGGCGCGGATGGCGGCCGGACTCGCCACCGCGGCGTCCTGTTGTTGAATCAGCCGTTCGGCCAGGCGCATTTGCACGGCGTTTTCCTCGGCCGTGTTGCGCTCGATGAGTTGCTTGGCCTCTTGCTGGGTGTACTGCGTCTGGCCTTCGCGCAGGCCGCGCGGTGTGTTCGCGAGCGCGCCGCTTTCGCCGGCCACCTTCGCCTGGCGGAAGTTCAATCCCACCAGGGCCTGCTGCATTTTCAGGTTGTGCAACTGGACGCGCGCATCCTCGTTGAACGCGCTGTCGTGCTGGGAGAGACCGTAGGCGTTTTGAAAGGCGCGCCGCGCCTGCTCCGGATCGCCTTGAGCGAGGAGGCTGTTCGCGGTGGTGAGGAATTGCTCGGCTTCCTGGCTCTTGGCGCGCTGGAGGCTGACTTCGGTGCGGCGATAAGTGTCGAAATCGACCGCGACCGGCCGGGCAGCCGCTTTTTGTTCCTGGAACTGGAGCGTGCCGCTCCAATCGCGGAGCTGCCATTTATCGCTGAGATAGACGCGCCAGGCGATGTCTTCGAGCGGCAGGTCGAAGCGCGGCCCGAGCAGCTCGAGGTCCAGCCAGCGGGCGCTGGCCAAGCCGGTTCGGCTGCTGAAATAAAACTCCACTGTGGTGGGTTCGCCGGTCTTCGAATGTTGCTCCAACGGGATGAGCACCTCGTTGGTCTGGCGCCACGGCCACACGCTGTTGTCGTTGACGAACGCGAACCAGAACTTGGCGTCCGCCGGCAGGGTGAAGTGCAACAGGCGCTTGTCGCCCGGAATCAACTGGAGCCGCGCTTGGGTGAGCATCACGCCGTCGTCGGACAGGACGGAGGTGAGGGTGACGTTGCTCACGCGGGCGGGCAGGAGCCTCGCGGCTTCGTGTCGCTCCAGGCGCAACGGCAAAGAGAATGCCGGCTCGACAAGGCGGAAGGTGTAATTCGCTGCCGAGGCCTGAATGTCCTGCTGCAAAACCCGTGGGATCGACTGCCACTCGGCCGGCTGCAGCGCCGTGGGCGGCATGGCGATGCGCACCTGCAAACGCCCGCCGGCCTGCACCGTGACGAAGCCGCGCTGGAGGTTCACGCCGAGGGCTTCGGTGCCGACGAGCGTGGCCTCCGTGGCATTGGCGGCCAGCGGCTGGCTGTAATTCACCTGGAGCAGGTATTTGCCGATGACGCGGCGGTTCAACTTGATCTCCCACTCGCGAGTGACCGTGTTGGTCTGGCCGTCCGGCTGGCGGAAATCGCTGACTTGGTCGCCGCGGAAGCGGACGTTCTCGGCGTTCGCCGGTAGAACCACGCGCAGCGCCTTCACGCCCGTGTTTTCGATCTGGTACTGCAAATTGGCGGCAACGGTGACTTGCGCTTCGGTCACGGTGGCGTGTTGCAGGCTTGTGACCTGAATCCACGCGTCCACGCGTTCGAGGTCGAGCGCGAGCTTCCAGTCAGCCTGCAAAAGCCGGAAGGCGAGCACGCCTTTCTGGCGCACACCGGCCTTGAGCGGGTCAAGCTGCGTGACGCCGTCCCGCGTGACGACCTGGAGCCTCATGCCTTGTTCGGGCACGATCAACAACTGGCCGCGCTGCTTGCTGGCCTCGCGCAAAACCAGCCGCGGCACCGCCCAGTTCGTTGCCGCTCGCACGCCCGGCCCGGCCAGGCTCACCGAGAACTGCTGCTGGCCATCGGTTTTGGTCTTGAGGTGAAGCGTGATCAACCGGCCCTCGTCGGTCTTCAACTCGGTCCAGTGACTCATCGCGGCGCTGCTGATCGACTCCACGTCCATGCCGGCGGGCAGCAGGAAGCTGAGTTTGAAAATGCCGGCGCGGGTGATTTCGGTGTCCAACGTCGCGGCCAGCAGCACGCGATCTTCGCCCAGCGAAAGCGTCTGCTGCGCTTCGACGCGCACGTCGGGTTCCACCGGCGCGGCCTTCAGCGTGAGCGTGCCTTTCGGTTCCGAGTAGCGGAACGCGCGGCGCAGCGTCAGACCGCTGATCGCGCCGCGCAGCGGATCGAGCACCGCGGCCGGGAAATCCTTGAGGTTGATCGGTGAAAACGCCTCGGCCTGCACGTCCGCCAGTTGCACCTCCGAGCCGGTGGCCACGCCGATCAAGCCAATCTGGCCGGCGGCGTTATCGACCGTGATCAGGCCGGCGGCTTTCTCGAACGGCAGCGGCCCGGTGGCGACCTGCGACTTGACCAGGACCGCGAACGGCTTCGATTGCGCCGGCGTCAAACTAACGCGCAGTTTGTGCGTCTCGGGATCGAACCGCCAAAGTGACAGCCCGACAGCCGCAACGTCGGTGATCGTCGCCCCGGCGGGCACCGAGAAGGTGAGTTCGCCCAACTGGCCTTGCGCGGGGCGAATCTGGACCTGGTGCAAACCTTCCACCACGCCGGCGCTCGGCACGTAGAGTTGGAAGACCTCGGCATAGAAAACGGCCTTCTCGCGGCGCGTGTCGCGGCTGCGCGGCTTCCAGCCGATCCAGGCGTCGTTCACCGGCGCGAGCACGACGCTGAAGACGGAGTTGGTGGCGGGCGCCGTGTCGCTACGCTGTACGGCCACGGCCTGCGGCGCGGCGAGGTCCACGTCCAGGCCGGTGAGCGACACGTCCAAGCGATTGACCAGGCCGTACTGGGTGGGCAGCGCAAAGCCGCGTTCGCCGTCCCGCCGGGTCACCTGGGTCTGGTATTCGAGTGACACGTCCAGCGGCCCGGTCGTGTCCGCCACGAGCACCTGGCTGGGGCCGCTGTCCGTCGCGATTTCGACAAGTCGGGCGGCATCCTTGGAAAAATCGATCCGAGTCAGCACGCCCGGCGCGTGGAGCACCGGCAGTTGCTGGCCTTGGATGGCAGACCAGCGAATCTTCGCCGTCGCGAACACGAAGTCTTCGTCCACGCGAACGTTGCCCACGACCGATTCGGCCAACGGTAGCGCCTTCGCGGCATCGCTCACCGGCCCGGCCAAAGCCATGCCGGGCATCAGCAGCGAAACGCCGAGCAGCACCAGCGCCGTGGTCGCCGCGACGCTGCCAGCCGTTGGGCTCGATCCGGCTTTACGGGGCACCTGCCACCAACGTCGCAGAGCGGGCAGCGCGAGTTGCAGCGCCACGAACGCGAGGACGGCATAGAAGAACGTTGGCGCCCCGTTCAGGGAGCGCAAGGCGGCCCAGAAAATGAGGGTCCAGCCCAGCGCCGGGCCGAGCCAGCGGAACCAGGCGCGCCCGCTGACCACGGCGTACAGCCAAACCACCGCCGCGACCACGACGGGCCAGACGGACCACACCTGGCCGAAGACCGACGGCTTCACGGACGCGTTGGCCAGATCGATCGTCAAGGTGCTGCCGGCCTGTTGCACCGGCGCGATGAACGTCAGGTCGCGCGGCAGCGAGGCGCTGAGCCCCTGTGCTCGCTCGGCCAGCCAGAGCAACAATCCGACCGCCAGCGCACACGCCGCGAGTCCGAGCAGGCCGCCCAGCCAATGCCGGAGGCTGAACCAAGAGACCGTCTCCGTCGTGGACACGCGCCAGATCACCGCCGCAATCAGCAACAAGACGAAAGCGGCGCCCGCCGCGGGAACGGTTTCCAGCCAGTTTCCGCCTTTCAACAAGCGGAACAAACCGGCGTAGCCCGACACGTCCGGCACCACGCCGGCCGGAGTCAACGTGCCGCCGCGGTAGATCAGCCGTTTGCCGGTGTCGGGTTCGAGTTTCCATTCCGCGAGCAGGATGGGGGCGGACAAGACCGGCGCGGCGACGGTCAGGCGGTTGGGGTTGCTGGCCTTGGCGGCCAGCTTGATTTGCAGGTCGTTGAGCGCGTTCGGATCGGCGTGCTGCGGCAACGGGATCAAATTGGCGCGGTCGTCGGTCACCGGCACCACGGCGGCGCCGTTGACGGTGACGGACCAAAGTCGCAGGCCTTCGGGCAGGACCAGACGCAGGTTGGGCGCGCCCTTGTTTTTCACGAAATAGCGCGCGTCGGTGACGACTTGGCCTTCCTCGGAAATCCGCGTGGTGAGCATGGCGCGGTCCACGACCTGGCTGACGGTTTCGGCCTGCGCCAACGGCAGGAGCTGAAGTTCCAGGTTGAACGGGCGGGACGTGTAGCGATACGCCGCCAGGATCGGCGCGTCGAAAAACAGGCGGTACTCCGCCGGCACTTCACCGGGCTCCAACGGCAAGAGGCCCGCCGAGAGGTTCACGGACTGGACCTGGAACTGGTAGGTGCTGATGAGGACCGTGTAGCCTTGTTCGGACTGCGCATCGAGCGGGCGCGCGCCGGTGAACGCCAGCTTTTCGCCCTGCGCTTTGAATGGCCGTTCGTACGCGGCCAGCAGCGTGTACGTGCCCGATACCGGCGTGTGCAACTGCACCTGGTAACCGCCCTGGACTTTCTGCCAGTTGCGGATGTCCTTGCCGGTAAATTCCACGTTGAAGTACTCGTCCGACAATTCGACTTTGAACGTCGCGACCGGCGCGCCGGAGATCAGGTAGTTCACCAGGCTGCTCCCGTAAGCGATGCCTTCGCCAACCGAGAACAGGTGGAACGCGTCGGCCTGGATCGATTGCGGCAGGCGCTCCACGTTCAAGCTGAGCTGCCAGGCCGGGTCGCTGAGCCGGAAGGCCGCCTGCAGGCCGGCCAACTTTTTCGGGAAAAACGCGGTGGCGATTTCGGTCAGCGCCTGGGTCTTTGTCGCGGTCAATCGGAAACCGGCATCGGCCGTCACGCCCACGTGACCGCGAACGGACTTGGCCTTCAGCACCTCGACGCGTGGCAGCGACCAGGTCGTTTCGCCCAGCGCCTGATTGCGTTCCAGGGCCAATTGCACAACCTGCCGGCCGGTGACGGGCGCGCTGTAAACGAGGCGCAACTGTTGGGCGGTCGCGTCGGCGGGATCGTCAACGAGGAACCAGTCGCTCAGGCCGGAGGCGTTAAGGCGGGCGACGCTGTAGCCTTTCGGCACGCGCAGGAGCGCCTCGCGCAGCGGGGCTTCGCGCACGTCCAGCTCGATCTCCGCGTCGATCGAGGAATCGGTTTCGCCGAGGTGATAGACCAACACTTGGGACACCGCGACTTCGGGCAGAATGTTGTCCGCCTGGAGGCGCAACTGAAACGCGCCGCCGGCGAACCGGTACGCGAAGGTCTGGGTGGTCTGCGGCGACACCATCGCCTTGGTCAGGTCGGTCTGCGGAAACTGCTCCGGCGAAATCTGCGACAGCCCGCCGGACTGGACCACTTCGAGCCGCACCGCGCCCTCGTTGACGATGCGAAAGTAACCGCCGAAGCGCGTCGCGCCTTCGGGCCGCAACTGCATCGCGTCGGTCGTTTGCGGGAAGGCCCCCAGTGGCGTCTGCATTTGCACTTGAAGCGAGAACTGGTCTTTCTGGGCTTGGTTGAACTGCACGTTCAACCGCCGGTCAGCGCTGCCGGGCACGGCCTCGACCGTCCACGCCAGCACTTGCGGACCTTGGACGCGCGTGATTTCGCCGGCGCCTTGCACGAGCAGCGACACGCGGTTCATCTCGCCCTGCATCACCTTGAAATCGAACAGCGCGGTCTGGCGCATCAAGCCGGGGCCGATCGCGATTTGCGACAGCACCTCCGCCGCGTAAAACAGCGTGCCCTCGGCCTCGGGTTTGGCCTGCTTCCAGGCGAGGCGCACCCGGCCGTCCGGCGGCAGGAAACTGGTGAAGTCGTCGCCCGTCCGTTCGGGCTTCGCGGCACCCCTGAACTGGAACTGCGTGTCCGCCTTCAGGCCGGGGAAAACGACGGGCTGCAACGCGCTGGGTGCGACCGCGAAATCGACGATGCTCCAATCGTTGCTCGAACGCACGGCGGCGTTGAACTTGATCTCGAGCGGGTACTCGCCCGGCTGATCGAACGTGGCCACGAAGCGGCCTTTTTGGAACCGCAGCCGCCAGTCCGCGTGCGAGGTCGCTTCGGTCAACGCGGCGCCGCCGGACAGCAGATTCAGCGAGCCGCCTTTGGGATTCTTGACGCTCGCAGTCGCGGTGAGCGTGAACGCCGCGTTGTCCGTGCCGAGTTGGCCGACGAGCCGGAAGTTGCGCAGCACTACTTTCCGCGCCTCGGGATCGGCGATGGCGACTTTCAGCGGCAGCGTGTAGGCGGCACCCTGGAAGCGAAAGGCCAATGGCTCCATGCCCGCCGCGGGTTGTTGCGGTCGCAATTCCTCCGGCAGGAACTTCGTTTCAATCGGCACCACACCGGTGGGGTTCGGCACCTCGACATCCACGGCAGGATCAGCGTCCACGACCACGTAACCGTGGCCCAGCGCCGGCTGGGTCGAGACCAGCGCCAGCGGCGTCACCGCCAGCGGCAACTCCTTCAACTTCGTCTCGGCGGTGACGGTGACGACGAGGTTGGTGACGGGCGGGTCCGCCTTTTGCGGGCGCAACACCAGATAGCGAACGCCACCGGCTTCTTCGCGAATGCTCCAGTCTTGCAACCGATCGCCTGTCACGGAGCGAAGTTCGCCCTCGCCGGACAAGACCAGCGCAAATTCCTTCGGCGCGCCCTCGATGACGTCGATTTGGAGGCGGAAGGTATGGCTGAGCTTTTCGAGGGTGGCATGAATGGAGTGCTGAAGCGCGGTGGCGAAAATGGGTTTCTCCCGCTCGCCGAGCAGGCCCTTGAGCCGGGCCTCGATCACGAGCCGGGCGGTCTCGTCGCTCAGGTTGCCGCTCACCGAGACGTTCTTCACCTCGGCCTGAACGACGGGTTCAGCGGCGCCGGCCCACACGGCGGTGAGCAGTCCACACAAGACTACGAGCAAGCGAGTGGTTTTCATGGGAGGTGGCGTGTGCATCGCGGTCGGTATGTTTCTGGGTGATGAAGTGAGCGCAGTGTTGGCGGCCGTTGGCGGTTACTTCCCTGAAATCGACTTCGCCTGGCGAATCATCCATTCGAGCTTGGTTGGACGGGAATCCGGCGCAAACGCTTCCGGGACGCCCCGCAAATCCGTCAGCAACGCATCCGTTGTCACCTCGCCGGCAAACGGACTCGACACCAGCCACTCGGCGAAGGCCGAGGCCACCGTGGCCAGCCGCAGCGACGGACTCGCCTGGTCGAGCGCGACCGCCGGCCCGGCATAAGGCACCGGCCATTCCAGCTCGCGGTACACGCCGGTGGCCGGCTCGCGGTAACGCACGCGCACGGTGGCGAGGTCGCCGTCGCCGTTCGGGTTGACCTCGACGACGTAAAGCGCGTTGCCGGATTCCGCGGCGGCGAGTTCGGCGGCATCGACGGTGTTGTCGCGGAATTGCTCCTTCGTGAGCTGGTGCTTGGCGTAGCCGATCTGGCGCCACGCGGTCACGCGCCGCGGGTTGAACTCGACCTGCACTTTCACGTCCGCCGCCGCCACCTGGAGCGCGCCGGTCAGTTGCGCCGCAAACTCCGTGGTGGCCTCTTCGGGCGTGTTCACGAAGCCGTACCGGCCGTCGCCGTTGCGCGAAAGCACTTCGAGCAAATCGTCGTTGTAACCTTCCCAGCCGATGCCAAAGCAATCCAGCGCCACGCCACGTTTCCGGTACGACTCGACTTTGCGCCGGAGCGATTCGGGATCGACGTCGCCGAGATTGGCCGCGCCGTCGGTGAGCAACACCACCCGGTTCACGCCCCGGCTGAGGAAATGGCGGAGCGCCGTCTCGTAGGCGAGGTTCAGCGCATCTTCGAGGTTCGTGCCGCCGTCCGGCGTGAGGTTGCCGACCTGGCCCACCAACTGGCCCGCGTCCTTGCCCGACAAGCCATCGACCCACAGCCGCGCGGTGCGAGCGAACGCCACCACGCTCACGGTGTCGTTTGGCTGGAGCTGGCTCGCGAGCACG
>JAKCAB010000398.1 GCA_021839785.1 bacterium
CCGGATGCTGGGCTCGAGAGGACTCTCGCCCCACCCGTCTCCAAGAACCCTTGGGTCGAAGACAGGTCTCGACGGAGTCTCGCCCCACCGTCCTCTGCCTCGATCAAGGCGGCGCGGATAAAGATCGCGGTGGCTTCGGCCGGATTCACGCGGCCGTAACCGATGGTGCGTTCGCGCAGCAGGAGGCCGCGCAGCAGCACCCGTTCGCGCGCCAAAACCCGGCCAGCCTCGGAATCCCAGCGCGCGTGGTCGTGCGTGATGCGAACCAGGTGCGGCGCCAGCTCGATGATCCAGGCCGGGTCGATCGCCGCCACCGTGCGCGCGAACGGCCGGGTCGTTTCCACAATCTCGCCGGCGACCAACCATTCGGGCTGACTTGGTTTCGCGGGCGGTTTGCTCGAAATGGCGGCGGGACCGGACTTCGGCTTGGGCAACGTTTTCGCGAACAACGCCGAACCGGGGAACACCATCACCTGCCGCCCGCCACCGAGGCGGTAAAGGTTGCGGTCCTGGCGTTGGACCACATGACCCCAAAGCCCGGTCAGGATCGAACGGTGAATGGCGGTGTAGCGCGGATCGAATTCGGGTTTCGGGTTTCGGGTTTCGGGTTTCGCGGGTCCGACCGCCGCGGCGCGCTCCGGCGTTTGAACGGATTGCGGGTGGCTGCCGAGCTCGGCCACGGCGTCCTCCAACTCGGCGTGGACATCGCGCCACTCGCGCATTCGCACGAATGAGAGGAAATGCGTTTTGCAGAACTTGCGCATCTGGTTCTGCGTTTTGAGCGCCTCCCATTGATCGTGGTACGCGTTCCAGATGTTCAGGAGCGTAAGAAAATCGGACTGCGGATGCTGGAACCGCCGATGCGCCGCCTCCGCCGCGTCCCGCAGTTCGAGCGGGCGCTCGCGCGGATCCTGGATGCTCAAACCCGCGGCGATAATCAGCACTTCGGCCAAGGCGCCTTCGGCCCGCGCCTGGAGCAGCATCCGGCCGATGGCGGGATCGACCGGCAGGCGCGCCAGATCGCGGCCCAGCGGCGTGAGCGCCCGCTGCTCGTCGAGGGCGCCGATTTCCTGGAGCAATTGATACGCGGCGTTGATGGCGGCGGCGGTCGGCGGCTCGAGAAATGGGAAGGTCTCCACTTCGCCAAGCTGCCAGGCCTTCATGCGAAGGATCGCCTCGGCCAGGTCGCAACGCTGGATTTCCGGCTCGGTGAACGGCCGGCGCGCCTGGAAGTCCTCGTCGGAGTAAAGCCGCACGCAGGTGCCGTCCGCGACGCGACCGCACCGGCCTTTGCGCTGGTTGGCGCTGCTTTGGGAGATTGCCTCGACCGGCAGGCGGTGCGTGCGCGTGCCGGCATTGTAGCGGCTCATCCGCGCCAGGCCGGTGTCCACGACGTAACGGATGCGCGGGACCGTGAGCGAAGTTTCGGCGATGTTCGTGGCCACCACCACGCGGCGTCGCGGGCCGGGGGCGAAGACGCGCTGTTGATCGCCCGAAGCCAGCCGGCCGAACAGCGGGACAACGTCGAGGCGTTCGCCGTGGCGTGCGGCCAGCAGATCGCAGGTTTCACGGATGTCGCGCTCGCCCGGCATGAACACGAGCACGTCGCCGGCGTGCGATTCGCCGAGCAGGCGGTCGGTCACCGCAACTGCCGCGTCGATGTAAGTGACTTCGCCTTCGTCCTCGGCGTGTTCGTCCAGCGGCGAGTAACGCACTTCCACCGGGTACAGCCGGCCGGAGACCTCAACGACCGGCGCGCCACCGAAGGCCGTTGCGAACAACGCGGTGTCGATGGTAGCGGAAGTGATGACCAGCTTCAGGTCGTCGCGTTGCTGCAACAGTTTCTTCAGGTAGCCGAGGAGGAAATCGATGTTCAACGAACGCTCGTGCGCCTCGTCGATGATGAGGGCCTCGTATTCGGCGAGCAGGGGATCGCCCTGCAATTCGGCCAGCAGGATGCCGTCCGTCATCACCTTCACGCTGCTCTCCGGCCGGGTGTCATCGGCGAAGCGGATTTTGCAGCCGACTTCGCGTCCCCAGGAAACCCGAAGTTCTTCGGCGAGGCGGCGGGAAATCGAGAGCGCCGCCACGCGCCGCGGCTGGGTGCAGCCGATGCGCGCCCGCAGACCCAACCCGGCCTCGAGGCACATTTTCGGGAGTTGCGTGGTCTTGCCGGAACCGGTTTCACCGGCAATCACGACGACCGGGTGGGCGCGAATGGCTGCGACGATTTCGTCCTTGCAGGCCGTAATGGGAAGCTCCGCCGGGTAGTTGACCCGCTGCCGGAGTTCGCCGCGTTGGCGGCGGGTGGCGATCGAGGCCCGGGCTTCGGCCAGCCAGCGTTCAACGGGAACGCGCGCCAATTCGCCGCGCGCCGCGCGCCCGCGGGCCTGCAAAAGCCGGTGCCCCAGCCGGACTTGGTCCGGCAGGAGACACTGGGGAATCAGTTGCCTGAGTTCCTGGATGGCGGCGGCTTCCTGCACGCCCGCGCATTGTCGCCAGCCTGCACCGGCGGGGAAGGAAATCCACACGCGCGTTGTGCTGCTGGCGGTGCGAAGGTGTCCGTCGTCGTGATTGGCTATTGCCCAGCAGCGAGACGGGTCGGCTGGACGTTCTTCAGAACGAATGGCTCGAACAAACCGTAACCGACGGTCGAGTATTCCTTGCCGGGTGGCGGACTGTCTTTCGGGCCGTTCTGGAACATGCCGGGCCAGGCGCTGCCCAAACCGGGATTGCCGTGGTGCGGCCCCAGCGCGTTCTTCAGCGTGCCGACGACCACGACCTCGATGGTGTTCCGGCCGGCCTTGAGTTGCGACGTCACGTCGCATTCCCAAGGCGGTGCGGTGATGTATCCCGCTGCGTTCCCATTCACGATCACCTTGGCGACGCTGCCATACCAACTTGGGAGAGCCACGCGGTACTCGCCTTTGGGGTCATCCACGGTGAATTGCTGGCGGTAGGCCACGCCTTGGCTGAAGAACGGTTGGCCCTGCTCGTTCCATTTGCCGAGCGCGAGCGGTTGGTCGGGCACGATCACAAAGCCGCGGGCGGCGGGCTTGAGCGTGAAGTCGCCCAGCACGTAGGCCGATTCCAGTTCATGGAACATCGTGAAGGGCTGCGCCTTGATCGTGACGACGTTCTCGCCGGTCCTGGCCGCGGCGGCGATGGGAATTCGGCCGAAGGCCTTGTCGAGCCACCAATCGCTCCGGGGGAGCGCGCCCGTCTCGGGCGCTGTCGAAGGCGTCCCCGTCTTCGACTCGTCGGTGGTCGCGTTCTGGCTCCGACGCGAGGACGCGTCGGCCTGCGGGCGGGACGCCCGCGCTCCCCAGAGCAGTTCGTGTCCGTTGCAGGTGATCGTGTACAAATCCGGGCGCTCGATGACGATGGCAAGATTGGTTGGCACGGGACCTTCGATGGTGAAGCGGTAAGTGGCTTCGAAGCCGCTGTTGGCAGGGAACGTCTTCGCGATCAGCTCGTC
Source organism: bacterium (assembly GCA_021839785.1). The sequence goes on from JAKCAB010000398.1 coordinate 3,479, forward strand.
CTTGAACTGCACGGCGCTGTCCCACGGATCGCGGGGCATCCCGTTCTTCTGCCAGGCGAATTGATTCGCGGCGTAGAAATACTGGTTCGACCGCGTTTCGCCGCCGGCGGTGACGTCCACGTAGTCGAGCGTGAGGACGTTCGGTTCGAGGCGGTGGACCTCGGTTGGTGCATTTGCTGTCACAATTGCGACAGATTTTGTGACAATTGGTTTTGGCGGAAGTGGGGCTTGGGAGAGGAACAGAAGCAGGCTGCCGGACGGCGGCAGGTTGAAACCGGCCTTGACGCCGTGCGCAGTCACTTCGAACGGGTACGGCTCGGTTTTGCCGGTGGCGAGGTTCCATTGCTCCACGCCTTTCAGGTCCGACTCGATGGTGCCGGCCGACGGCGTCTCCAGGCTGGTGTTAACCAGGAAGAGAATCTGGCCATCGTCGAGCCCCCGGCGGTGGTGGAACAGGATGCCCCGGTCGCCTGGCGCGCGATCGATGCCGATACCGCCGGAAGGCATCCGAGTTCGTAGCGTTTCTGACAGGGCCTCCGGCTTGATCGCCGTCCAGTTCCTGCCCGCCGTGACCAATGACTGTGGATGATCCCACGGAGCACCGTCGATGCGAGGTGCAAAGCGTTCCGGCGCCAAGACCGTACCTCCGGCCTGGAGGAACCCAGTCAGCAGGTTTACCGTGCGGCGGCCGAGATTATCCACGCAAGCCGGCAGCACCACGAATGGATAACTGCGCCGGCCGACCTTGAATTGGCTGCCTTCTACTTGACCGTGCCTAGCAATCACATCCTCATCGCCCAAATCGTATTCGATCTGCGCCGCCTCAAGCGCCATGAGCAGTTTGAAGAAGGAGTCCCCGATCTCGCGCAACTTGGCATCGTTGCCCTGGTACATCCAGGCTGTCGTGGTGGGTTCGATCACCAGCACCTTGTTGATTTGCTCGCCTTGCGACAGCGCGGCGGAGAGCCGGGTCATGTATTGGGCGTGGACGTGGTAGGCGTCCCACCACGGCTCGTGGTAGCTGAAGCTTTGCGGGTGATCGCGCTTCCGCGCGCCACGCAGGGTGATGTAGCTCAGATGCTCGTCCATCGTGTTGACGCCGAGCACCTGGAGCCAGTCGGCAATGCGCTTCATGTCCTGGAAACGGAGGTCCCAGCCGCCCGCACCGTACACCTCCACGAAGGTTCGTTTCCGGCCCAACTGGTTGGCGATGCTCGAAATCTCGCGGCAAAACCGCACGTTGCCGAACTGGGCGTGCGTGTTCTCCGCATACTGGTTCATCAAGCAGTCGATGCCCGGCCGGTGTTGCCAGGCGGCCATCGCCATGTTGTCTGGCACGCCCAGGCAGTTTGGCCACTCGTGGTCCCAGTAGTGCCCGGTGAACTCCAGCCCGTTCCGGTCGCACCACTCGTAATACGGCTTGGCCCAGCGCTCGATGAACAGGTCGTTCAGCGTGGCGAAGTAGTGGTACCGGACGCGCCGCCAGTCGCCGACCTCCAAGGCGAGGCTGGGCAAATGATCCACCACATCGTAGCCCCAACGCTTTTGGAACTGCGCCGGCAAATCCGGGCACCACGGAAAACCGCCGGCGGGGCGGATGTTCGGTTCGTCAGTGAACGAGCCGGGCACGCGTTTGCCGAACTGGTCGCCGAGCTCGCGTTTGTAAGCCTCGTGCGTGACTTCGAGGAACTTCTGCGTGACGCCGGCCGTGAGCAGATTCACGTAACATCGGTTGCCGTGCCACGGCGAATTACCGGCGCGGACGATCGACGCCACCTGGTACTGGCCTTCGGGCAACGCCTCGCCCGCCTTGACCTGGGCGGTGACATTTACCGCTTGATCGCCTTCCAAGCGGTAAACGCCCACCAGTTCGTCGCTCCACTTTGGCGCCGACTTGGCTTCCTTGAGGGAAAGGCCCATGCCGCGCGACTCCGGCATCAATTCTGGCACCCAACCGCCCGCGAAGCCGGAAGGGTACGAGTTTTCGTCGTAGATCCAGACGTTCATGTCCAGCTTCGCCGCCTCGTCGAGGGCGACCTTCCACAGCCGGAACCAATCCGCGCTCAGGTAAGGCGTCATCAAGCCGGGCCGGGGATGAACGAAGACCTGTTTGACGTGTTGGCCGGCGAGGTCGCGCATCGTGTCGCGAATTTGTTGCTCCGTGAGCAAGTCGTTCCAGACCCAGAGCGGGCCGGACGAGTACTCGCGGGGCGGGTCGGCGAACAGCTTCTTGACCGCTGCGGAATCGATGGCGTGGGTGGCGGGCGCAATTGCCAAAAACCAGCCGGCGAGGGCGAACATCGACCCTAAGGCGCGAAAACGTTGCGAGGCTTTCATCGCGCCAAGCTTCGCCGCTGGCGCCATTGCGGCCTTGATGCGAGTCAAATCGCCGGGTGGCGAAAGCTCAGCGCCCAGCCGCGCGCAGCGGGAAGCCGGCGAGCAGCCCCGCCGTGGCCTCGGTCATCGCGCGGGCGTAACGCTCGCGGTCCAGCACCTCGAATTGCCAGACCCAGTGCGCCTTGGGATCATCGCTGGCCCGCACCGCCGCATCGTCGCCGACTTCGATCCCGATCCCGCGGAAGCCAAACACGCCGTGGTTGGAGCCCAGCGTGGGCCGTTCGCTCGCCGCGGGCGGTTCGGACACGAAATGGCCGTCGCGCTCCACGACCCTCCGGCCCGCCACCGCTCCGAAAATCGCCGTGCACCAAAGGTTGCGTTGGGGGGCGAACAGCCGGGTTTGGCGCTCCGGGTTCACCGGTTGGGCGAGGAACGCGATGGGATCGGTCGTTTCCTTTTCGAGCGCGTAAATGAAATATTGAATCAGCGGCGGCGGCGCCTTCGCCAACAAGTCCGCCTGGCTGGCCTGCCAGAACGAAGCGTGACCGGCGTTTTGCCACAGGCCGCCGTCGAAGCAAGGCACCCACGCGATCGGCAGGCCCGACCGCATTACCGCCACGAACGCGGCCGGATCGAGCGCCACGTTGTACTCGCGGGAATCGGCCTTCGAGGCTTCGCCGATGAAGAGCACCAGCCGGCTGACTTTGCTCCGCATCAGGTTCGGCTCGCGGTTCCAGGCCGCGGCGATGTCCCGCACGCTGCCGACCGCGATGATCGTCACCAGCCGGTCGGCTTCGCGCAGCGTGCGCAGGATCGCCTCCACGCCGCCTTGGAACTCGGCCGGTTGCTGGAACGCGCCGTCCTCGGGCGAGCGGAGCTTCGCGCCCAGGCCGGCAAAGCAGGACACGTTGCGGCCCGTGAGGTGATTCAATTGCGAGACCGGGATGCGCCCAGGCCGTTTGGCCTGCCGATCGCCTTGGTCGAGCACGATGCACTTCACGTCCAGTTCCGGCAGCGCGTACAAAGTCGCGAGATCGAAATGGTCATCCGGGTCGTCGTGCGGGTGGAACAAGTCGGTGCAGTAAATCACCGGCACGCGGGGCAGGGGAGCGGTCGCGGTGTTGGCGGCGAGGTTATTCAGCGAAAGGCCCAGCCAAGCGAGGCCGGCGGCGAGCCAGTGGAGGGCAGGGCGGCGGATCAAGCGAGTCTTCATCGCGTCGTTTTGCGGCATCGGAACACGCAACCACTGCGGGGGTCAAGACGCGGTACGGTTGAAGGGCGCCAGGGCGGACATTTGATCCGAGCGTGTGCCGCCGGTTCAGAGTCCGAGAACGAAATCCTGCCAAGCCAGGGCCCGCACGCCGGGGGCGACGGCGCGGGTTGAAGTGCTCGCCCTGGCGGGTTGGTACACGAGCGTCAGCTCCACTCCGGTCCCGCGGGGGCGCTTCTTCTTCAACGCCTCCGCCAGCCGTTGCATCGGTGCGGCCATTGACGGCGCGACCGTCCGCCCGGCTTTGCATTCCACGAGCGTGACCGAACCCGCCCGGCCCGGCACGAGGAAATCCACTTCCAATCCTTGCTCGTCGCGGAAGTGGTATAGCTCCCTTCGCCGCCCGGAGTTGGCCTGTGCCTTGACGATCTCCGCCGCGATAAAGCCCTCGAAAAGCGCGCCCAGGAACGGCGACTTGGCCAGTTCGGCCGCCGAATCGATGCCCAGCAGATGGCAGGCCAGGCCCGCGTCGGCGAGGTACACCTTCGGCGACTTGATGAGGCGCTTGCCGAGGTTCTCGTAAAAAGGGGGCACAATGAGGATCTGCGCGGTCGTCTCGAGCACGCCCAGCCACTGGGTGATGGTGGGCACGCTGACGCCCAGCGGCGCCGCCAGGTCAGTTTTGTTCAAGACCTGTCCGTGCCGGCTGGCCAGCAGGGCCAGAAAGCGACGGAACGCGGCCAGATCCTTCACGGCGGTCACCGCCCGCACGTCCCGTTCCAGATAGGTTTGCACGTAGGAACTGAACCACAGGCGCGCCGCCCCCGGCCGGGCCACGGCCTCCGGATAGCCGCCGTGCAACAGGCTCACCCTGGGGCTTTCCCGGGTCGAAAGCGGAAGGAGTTGCAGCACGGCCGCGCGGCCCGCCATGGATTCCGTGACGCTTTGCATGAGCGGCGCTTCCTGCGAACCGGTCAGAAACCACTGGCCCGCCAAGCGCGGACGCTGGTCAATGCGCGCCCGCACCAGCGCAAACACTTCGGGAACCTGCTGCACCTCATCCAGGACCACGGGCGGCTTCAGCGTGTCGAGGAACCCGTGTGGATCCGCCCGCAAGCGCGCGACCAACGCCGGATCTTCCAGCAGGAAATAGGCGGCCCTGGGCAGCAGGTGCTGGAGCAGCCAGGTCTTGCCCGCGCGTCTTGGACCGGTGAGGACCACCGCCGGAAAATTGCGAGCGGCCTGGAGCACCTGGGTTTCCAACTCCCGAGGAACGTAACGCATCGATGAGTTTTCTAAAGTGCCGACTTGGATTTCTCAAGGTCCAATTGCATTGGACTCCGCTCGGGCAGAATCGTGGAACGCTCC
>JAKCAB010000666.1 GCA_021839785.1 bacterium
CGCGCTCGCCGCGCACGTCACTGAACAACCTGCTGCAAACGCTCGGCAACGCGCTGCGCCGCCGCGCCACGGTGTTTCTGATTTCCGATTTTCTCGACACCGGTTTCGACCGCGCGCTGCGCCTGGCCGGCCGCCGGCACGACATTGTGGCCGTCTCGATTGCCGACACGGCCGAAAGCCACCTGCCCGACCTCGGCTGGCTGGTTTGCGAGGACGCCGAAACCGGCGAACTGCTCCAACTCGACACCAGCGATCCCACCGTGCGCCACGCCTTCGAGGTCGAACGCCTGGCCCGCGCGGAGCGGCTCCGGGAGGCTTTCCGCCGTGCCGGCATGGACGCCATTCCGTGCGAAACCGGCCGGCCTTACCAGCACGCGCTGCTGCGCTTCTTTGAGCAACGCCAACGGCGTCGATGAACGACACGAACCTGATCGAAGACCTGCGCCTACTCTCGCCGCCGAACTACGGCTGGGTGCCGATCGTGGCGCTGGTGGTTCTGGCCTTGGTAGTGGCAGTGCTGATTTCGCGCGCCCTTCGCCGGCCCGCGCCAACCGCGTTGGCCGCGGCCGGGCCAGAGCCGTGGACCGTCGCTCTCGACGCGCTGGAACGCTTGGCGCCGCTGCTTTGCGCAGAGCGGTCGCGCGATTACGGCATCGCGGCGACCGGCGTGCTGCGAAGCTACATCGAAGCACGCTACGGCCTGCGCGCGCCGAAACTGGCGACGGAAGAATTCCTGGTGGCGGCGGGCGCCTCGCCTGCCCTGCCGGCGGAGCACCGCGCCAGCCTGGGGCGGTTTCTCGAATTGTGCGACCTGTTCAAGTTCGGTCGCTACGTGGCCTCGGCGGACGAACTCCAACAACTCCACGCGGCGGCGGTGGCTTTTGTGCTCGCCTCGCGACCGCCAAACCCCGTGGTGGCTGAAACGGAGGGCGGCGCGTGAACGGTGCCTTCCGGCTGGCCACGCCGTGGTGGCTGCTAGCGTTGCTGTTCGTCGCGCTGCTGGCCTGGTGGCGCGGGCGTCGCGGGCAAACTGCGGCGCTGACGTTCAGTTCCAACGCGCTGCTCGGCGCCGCGGCGCAGAGGGTACGCCGCCTGCCCGGACGCTGGCTCAGCGCGCTGCGGCTTGCCGCGCTGGTGCTGGTCGTACTCGCGCTGGCGCGGCCGCAACTTGAAAAAGCGGAAATGCGCGAAGACACCCGCGGCATCAACATCATGCTCGCCCTGGATTTCTCCGGTTCGATGCAGAGCCGCGACTTCTTCCTCGATGGCCGCCGCGTGCCGCGTTCGGCGGGCTTGTCGCTGCTTTCCGCCGAGTTCATCCGCTCGCGTCCGAACGACCGCATCGGCTTGGTGAGTTTTGACCGCGACGCCTACCTCGCCTGCCCGCTGACGCTGGATCACGACTGGCTGCTGGAGCGGCTCGCGCGCGAGACCAACGGCCACGGCACCGAAATCGGCGGCGGGTTGATCGTCGGCGCCGAGCACCTCCAGCGCTACACGAACGAGTCGCGCGTGCTGGTGCTGATGACCGACGCCGAGAACATCAGCGGCGGGCCGGACCTCGAAACGGTGGCCGAATCGCTGCGGGCGCTGGGCGTTCGCGTGCATTGCATCCAGGTGCTCAGCCCCAACGAGAGCAATCCACGAAATGACCTGAGCGAATTGCTCACGCACACCGCCGTGCGAACGGGCGGCGAGTTTTTCCGCATTCGGAACGGCCCGGATTTGCGCGCGGTTTATGCGCAGATCGACAAGCTGGAGAAACAGAAGCTCAGCGATCGCAAACAAAAAGGCTGGCGCGAATTGTTCCCCTGGCTGGCGCTGCCGGCGCTCGCGCTCTTGCTGGCCGAACAGACGTTGGCGCACACCCGCTGGAGGCGGCTGCCATGAAGTTCGCCGCGCCCACCTGGCTCGTGGTCACACCGCTGATGGTGGCGGCGTTGCTGGCATTGTGGATTTGGTCCAGCCACCGCGCCCGCGCCACACTGCAGCACGTCTTCAACACTCCCCTGCTCGGCCGGCTGTTGCGCTCCGCGAGCCCGGCCCGCCGCCGCTGGAAACGCAGCCTGCTGGCATTGGGCGTTGCGGCGCTCGGCTTCGCGCTGGCCCGGCCGCAATGGGGGCGCAACGAAATCGAGTTGGAACGCAGCGGCGTGGACCTGGTCATCGCGCTCGACGTGTCGCGGTCAATGCTGGCCGCGGACGCGGGCGCCACGAACCGCCTGACCGCGGCCACCACGGCGATTCGACGGTTGCTGGACCAGTTGAGCGGCGACCGCGCTTCGCTGGTCGTTTTCGCCGGAGAAGCGTTCGTCGCCGCCCCGCTGACGCGCGACCACACGGCGGTGGAGCGCGCCCTCGAGTTCGCCACCCCCACCGCCGTGTCCGAACAGGGCAGCAATCTGGGCGACGCCATCAAACGCGCCCGCGAGTGCTTCGACCGCGCGGCGCAGGGACCGCGGGCTTTGCTCGTGGTCAGCGACGGCGAGCAACTGCAAGGCGATGCGATCGAAGCCGCGCGAGCCGCCGCGCGTGAAGGCATCCACGTCCACACCGCCGGGGTCGGAACGGCCGCGGGGGCGCGCCTGCCCCGCCAAGCCGGCGACGCGCGGAACTTTTTGCGGAACGCCGTCGGCCGCGAAGTGGTGTCGCGCCGCGACGAGCCACGGCTCCAGCGGATCGCGAGCGCCGGCCAGGGCCTTTACACGCGTATCGCCGATGCGGACAGCAAGGCGCTGGCGACCTGGTTCCGCCGGGCTTCGGCGGCCTTGCCGCGCACCACGGAGAAGCGCACCGTGGATGAACCGCGCGAGCAATTCCAGTGGCCGCTGGCCGCGGTGCTGGCACTGCTGGGCAGCGAGTGGCTGCTCGGCGAACGCCGGAGGCAATCGCGCCGGGCCGAGGTGTCTCGCTCCCAAGCCGGGTTAAGCGCCCAGGCTTGAACCCATGAACGCCGCCATGCCAATCGACGCAGCGCGAAAGCCAGGAGGCCGGTCAGTGCTGGCCTGGCTTGCGCTCGTGTTTGCGCTAGCCGTCGTTGGCCACGCGGGCGACGTGGCCGCCGGGCCTTCGGCTTGGACGAACTACAACGCTGCGGTCCTGGCCTACGCGCGAAAGGATTTCACCGAAGCGCTCCAGCGCTGGCAGGATTTGTCGCTCCAGCCCTTGCCACGCGGGTTGCGCGGGCCGGTCTGGTTTCAACTCGGCAACACCGAGTTTCGCCTCGGCGAACCGCTGGCACAAAACGCCCCGGAACAGGCCGCCGAACTGTGGCGGCGCAGTTGCGAAGACTACCGCACGGTGCTCGCCGACAAGCCGCGCGACGCCGACGCCCGCCACAACCTCGCTTTAGTCGAGCGCCGGCTGGCCCGCCTGTTGCACCGGCTGGGGACCGAGGCCTTGGCCGCCGCGCAATCCAAACCGGTGGACGCCGCGATCGATCTGTTGCGCGCCAGCACCGAAGATTTGAACGAAGCCTTCACACTTGCACCGGCGGACATGGGCATTCGCGCCGACCGCGACAAGGCCGAGCAAGCGTTGCGCGAACGTCTGGTCGCGCGCGCCGCGCAGGCCGAAGCCAAAGGCGACGATTCCGCGCGCCAGACGAACGCGTGGGCGGATCGCGACGCCGAGGAACGGTATCGCGCCGCCCTTGAAGACTTGGGTGACGCCCGCCGCGAGCCCACAGCCGAAGCTTCGGCGCGGAAGCCGGATTCGCAGGCCCAGCCCACCGCGTTCGACGAATCGATCGCGCAGGCCGAGCAACGCGTGAACCAGAAGCTGGCCGACCTGCTCACCCACATGGGCCAGCGCGAGCAAAAGCAAGGCGGCGAACAAGCCGATTGGAATCCCGACCAGGCGCTGGACCATTACGAAGCGGCGCTCGACCACTTCCAGGCCGCCCAGCAGGCGCAACCCCGCCACGAGGCGGCCCGGCGTGGCGAACGTGAAGTGCGGGCCGCGATGGAGCAACTCCACGTCCGCGAAGGCCAAGACGCGCTGAAGCAAGGCCGGCAGGAACTCACTCAGCAAAGGCCGGAGGCGGCGGCGACCCTCACCACCGCCAGCGGGCATTTTCAGGCCGCGCTCGAATTGAATGCCAACAACGCCGATGCGCGCGCCGGCGCCGAGGAGACCCGACGTCTGCTGCCTGAAGCCCTCGCGTTGGCCGGTCAGGATGAGATGAATGCAGGCGACCGCGCGGAACGGCGTTCCGTCAGCGAGGCCCTGAATCGCTACCAGCAAGCCCAAAGCGATTTCGCGCAGGCGTTGGAACTCAAGCCCGGCCAACCGCAAGCCGAGCAAGGTTTGCGGGCGGTGGAGCCGAAGCTGGCGCGAATGCGCGAACGGATGGCGCAAGAAGCCGATTCGCTAGCCCAGCAAAGCCAGCCGGCGAACCGCCCGCCGGAGACGCTGCAATCGTTGCTGGGCCAGGTCAACGAGCGCGAACGCACCCCGCAAGTCGAGCGCCAGCGCCAGAGCGCCCGCAAATTCACCAACGTGCGAAAGAACTACCCGGACTGGTAGCGAGCCTCATTCTATTCGGTCGGACTGGGGTTGCCGGGCCGGGCGACGGTGGCAAGAGCGGTTGACTTCCTCGCTCCTTCCCTTTACTCACGCCCATCATGCTGCGGCGACAATTTGGAACCCTCCTCCTCCTGGCCTGCGCGCTCGCCTTCAACGCCTTCGCCGGCGATACAGAAAACGGCGGCTGGTTCGCTTTCGACCCCAAGCCTGACCCGTTCACCGACAGCCCGATCGATCTGCGGTTCTTAAACGAAAAATTCGCCGGCGAGCACGGGTTTATCGCGGCGAAGGGCGGGCACTTCCTTCACAGCGCCAACGGCCAACCCGTGCGGTTCTGGGCGGTGAATGGCCCTCCGGGCGAAGACCACGACCGCGCGGCGTTGAACCGGACGGCCCGCCTGCTCGCAAAGTACGGCGTGAACCTCGTCCGCCGGCATGGCGCGGTCTTCGACAAAGACGGCGAAGTGAATCCAGCGGCGGTCCGGCGCGCCATCGCCATCGTCGAAGCGATGAAGGCCGAAGGCATCTACACGCACCTCTCGATTTATTTCCCGCTCTGGTTTACGCCGCGCGCCGATCATCCGTGGCTGCAAGGCTACGACGGCAAGACGCACCCGTTTGCCGCCCTCATGTTCAACCCGCAGTTTCAGGCAAAGTACCGCGAGTGGTGGAAGGCCGTCCTCACCACGCCCAGCGAAACCACCGGCAAGCCGCTGATCGACGAGCCGGCGCTCTTCGGCGTCGAAGTGCAAAACGAGGACTCGTTCTTCTTCTGGACCTTCGATGCCAAAAACATCCCCGACGCGCAACTGCGCATCTTGGAAACGCGGTTCGGCGATTGGCTCGCGAAGAAATACGGCTCGATCGACGCCGCCTTCAGCGCGTGGCAGGGCCAGAAGCTGAATCGCGATGCGCCCGCGGAAGGCCGCGTCGCGTTCCGTCCGCTCTGGAACGTTTTCAACGAAAAGACCGCGCGCGACCAAGACACCGCGACGTTTCTGTTGGAAGTGCAGACCAAGTTCTACCAGGACACGATCGCCTTCCTGCGCGGACTCGGCTTCAAGGGCTTGATCACGGCCTCGAACTGGGCCACGGCCAGCCCGGAAGTCTTCGGCCCGTTGGAAAAACTCAGCTACACCGTAGGCGATTTCATCGACCGCCACGGCTACTTCGAGTGCAACCACAAAGGCGACAACGCCGCCTGGTCGATTCGCAACGGCCACACGTACTCCGACCGCAGCGCGCTCCGGTTTGACGCGCCAGACCCAACGAAACCCCGGCAATTTGTCCATCCGGTCATGGACCCGCACTACGACGGCAAGCCTTCGATGATTTCGGAGACCACTTTCTGCCGTCCGAATCGCTATCGCTCGGAGGCGCCGCTTTACTTTGCGGCCTACGGCGCATTGCAGGACAGCGATGCCATCGTCCACTTCGCGTTCGACGGCACCCGCTGGGCGGTGAAGCCCGGATTCTGGATGCAGCCCTGGACGTTGATGACGCCGGCCATGATGGGCCAATTCCCCGCGGTGGCGCTGATCTACCGGCGAGGCTTGGTCGCGAGCGGCCAAGTGCTCGCGGACGTGAAACTGAACAAGGCCGACCTCCTCCGCCTCAAAGGCACGCCGTTGCCACAAGACGCCGCGCTCGACGAACTGCGCGTGGCCGACGTACCCCGCGGCACCGAGGTGCTACCGGGGCAGCGTATCGATCCTCTCATCCATTACGCCGGCCGAGTGGATGTGAGTTTCAGCGACGCACCCGGCTCGACGAAGTTGGCGGACCTCGCACCCTTTGTGGACCACGCCAAGAAGACTGTCGCCAGCAGCACCGGCGAGCTCAAACTCGATTACGGTAAAGGCATTCTCACGGTGAACGCGGCCCGCGCCCAAGGCATGAGCGGGGCGCTCAAGCTCGCGGGCACTGCCGAGTTCAAAGACCTCAGCGTGACCAGCGACCTTGAATTGGGCCATATCCTCGTGGTCTCGCTGGATGATCTGCCGCTGGTGACTTCCCGGCGCATCCTGCTTCAGGTGATGTCCGAAGAGCAGGAGACCGGCCACCAAACCGAACTGGCAAGCCCGACGTTGAAAAGGACCGTGAACATTGGCACCGACCCGTGGCAGGTGAAGGCATTGAACGGCACCGTGCGCTTCAAACGCGCCGACGCCACGCAACTCAAGGTCACTGCGCTTGATTTCAATGGTTACCCGGTCGCCCCAGCCGGTACCGCGCGAGAAATCGTCCTCCGCCGAGCGACCCTGTATTACCTCATTGCGCGACAGGAGTAGAAACGCGCCCCCTTGAACGGGATCTGCTGGCGCAGAATTACATCCTCTCCGCCTAGACAGCTTTTGTTTGCCTTCAATCTGCCGGCGCAAGCAGCGCGGTTTTGCACCGGAGCACGACCGCTGCGAAGGAAACTGTCTGGCCAAGGACGCTCTACCGGTGCCCGCTCGGAATCGCCTTCGTTGCGCCGCAGGCGGAGATGGTCGGCGGGATATTCTGGTCTCCAACTTCGCGGAAACGAAGAAACCGCACGCTCCACCGGCGACCGAAGCCCGCGCGAACCAGAAACAAAAATGAATGCGGGAGTCGTGGACTTTCGGAGCGGAATTCCACAAAATGGCGCCTTGAATTCCCGCTTGCGAAAAAATTTGCTGTCACGTTCGGCCCGATCGTGGCGGCAGGCATTGACCACCGACTGTGGACGCCTCGAACAACGACCCTCTCATGAATGCCCCGGTCAGCGGACTGGACTGGACCATCATCGCACTCTACCTGCTCGCGGTCGTGGGCTTGGGCGTAACGGCGGGCTTCCTCCGCCGCAAAGGCGAACGCGGCGGCGAGGGCGGGCATTACTTCCTTGCTGGCAACACGCTCACGTGGCCGGTCATCGGCCTGGCGATGTTCGCGGCAAACATCTCCACCGTGCACCTCGTCAGCCTCGCCGAGGCGGCCTACAAGTTCGGCCTGGTCTTCGGCAACTTCGAATGGATGGCTGGCTTCACCTTAATTTTGCTGTCGCTGTTTTTCGCGCCGCTTTACCTGCGCTCGCGCGTGGCAACGCTGCCGGATTTTCTCGAGCGCCGCTTCAACCGTCCGTGCCGCGACGTGCTCTCCGTTGTGTCGTTGTTCTCAGCGATCGTCATCCACATGGGCGTGGCGCTTTACACGGCGGCGTGGGTGTTGCGCGGCATTCTCGGCTTGCCGTCCGGCGCCACCGTTCTCGGCGTGGACGCGCTGATGGTTTTCATCATCGCGCTCGGTTTGCTGACGGGCATCTACACCATGCTCGGCGGCCTGTTGGCGGTGGTCTGGACGGAAAGCGTGCAAACCATCCTCCTCCTTGTGGGCGCGGTCGTGATCACCGTCGTCGGATACCTCAAGATCGGCGGCTGGACGGAACTTGCCCAAACGCTCGCGTCTAATCCGCATCCGCTCGCCAGCGTTGCCGACAGCAAGGTCACGTGGAGCCCGGCGAACTTCCTCAACATGGCACGCACCGCGGGCGATCCGTCCGGCCTGGCGTGGTATTCCATCCTGCTCGGGTATCCGGTGCTGGGGATCTGGTATTGGTGCTGCGATCAGACGATCGTACAGCGCGTGCTGGCGGCGAAGGATGAGAAGCACGCGCGACTCGGCCCGCTGTTCTGCGCCTTCCTGAAAATCTGGCCGGTCTTCTTTTTTGTGCTGCCGGGCGTGATTTGCGTCGCGCTCGTGCAGAAGAACGCCTTCGCTGGCGCCGCGCCGCAAACCGCCGCCGACACCTACACTTTTCTCATCACCCATCTACTCCCGGTCGGGCTCAAAGGTCTT
>JAKCAB010000480.1 GCA_021839785.1 bacterium
GGGACTCATCCAGCGCCCGCACGGCATCATCCTGGTGACCGGCCCAACCGGCAGCGGCAAGACGACGACGCTTTACGCCGCGTTGAACGCCCTCGTCAGCCCGGAAATCAAGGTGCTCACCGTCGAGGATCCGGTGGAGTACCATCTGCACGGGGTCAATCAGATCCCCGTCGATCCGAACGTGGGCATGACGTTCGAGCGCGGCCTGCGCGCGATTCTCCGACACGACCCGGACGTGATCATGATCGGCGAAATCCGCGACTTGGAGACCGCCCGGGCGGCGATTGCCGCGGCGCTGACCGGGCATCTGGTTCTCTCCACGCTCCACACAAACGATGCAGCATCGGCGCCGATGCGCCTCATCGACATGGGCGTGGAATCCTTCCTGGTCAGCAGCACGTTGATCGGCTCGATGGCCCAGCGCCTGGTCCGCAGAATTTGCCCGAAATGCCAGACCAGTTACGCGCCCGATCCCAAAACGGTCCCGGACGATTTCGGCGGGCCGCCGGCCGAAGGCTTCCGGCGCGGCACCGGCTGCGAAGCGTGTCGTGGCACCGGCTTTCGCGGGCGGACCGGCCTGTACGAATTGCTGGTGATGAACGACGAATTGGCGGACCACATTCTGCACCGGCGCCCGCCCAGCGAACTCATCCAAGCGGGACGCCGCGCGGGATTGCGGCTGCTGCGCGAGGACGGCTGGCTGAAGGTGCGGCAAGGCGTGACGACCTTGGACGAAGTGGTGACTTGCACCGCGGTCTGACCGCGAACTGCACCGGCGCATGGCGGATTTTCATTACGTGGCCAAGACGCCGGCGGGCGACACCGTCACCGGCGTGATCGCGGCGGAGACGGAGGCCTCCGCCTTGCGTGTGCTCGGCGAGCGGAACCTTTTCCCGTTGACGCTCCGCGATCATTCGAGCGCCGCCCGCCAAAAAACGACCCACCGCCGCGTGCGCACCCGCGATGTGGGCGTCATGTACGGCCAGCTCGCCGACCTGATCGGGGCTGGCGTGCCGTTGCTGCGGGCGCTGGACTCGCTCATCAAATCGACGGTGAACACGCGGCTGGTCGAGGTTTTGCGCGAAGTGCGGTCCGCCGTGGCGGATGGCAAGTCGCTCAACGAAGCGTTCCGCGACTTTCCCGAGGTGTTTCCGCCGCTGCACACCGCGATGGTGCAGGCGGGCGAGCGGGCCAGTTTTCTCGAAGACGTGCTGCGCAGCCTCGCAGGCTTTCTCGAGCGACTGGACGAACTGCGCAGCACAGTGATCGGCTCGATGATCTACCCGGCCTTGCTGGCCGCGGTGGGCACGGTGGTTCTCACCGGCGCGCTGCTGTTCTTCGTGCCCCGGTTCGAGCCGCTGCTCGGCGACGCGCCCAAGCCTTTGCCCACCGAACTGGTCTTTGCCATGAGCCGTGCGCTGCGGAGCTACTGGTATCTCCTGGCGCTGGCGTTCGGCGGGGTGGGGGTGTTGGTCTGGGGCGGCATTGCCAGCGAGCGCGGGCGGCGGCTGTTCGAAGAATGGCGCCTGCGCATTCCGGTGGTAGGCACGGCGCTGCGGCTGCTGGCCATCACCCGGTTCTGCCGCATTCTGGGGACGATGCTGGCGAACGGCGTGCCTTTGCTCCAGGCGTTGGCCATCAGCCGCGGGGCAACCGGTTCCCGGCTCATGGCCGACCGGATCACGGACGCAATGGAAAACGTCCGTGGCGGCAAGGCCCTGACTGAACCGTTGCGGGTGGGCGGGTTGTTCCCCGAGCAAATCCTGGCGATGATCCGTGTGGCGGAGGAATCCAACCGGCTCGACAAGGTGCTGCTGACGATCGCCGACACGGTCGAGCGGCGCACGAACCGGCAGGTGGACCAGACCGTGCGTCTGCTGGAGCCGTTGATTTTGTGTCTGGTGGCGATGGCGATCGGTTTTCTGGCGCTGGGCCTGCTCCTCCCCATTTTCACGATGGCCAGCGCGCTGGGCCGGAGTTGAGGCCACCGTTCGGCGTCCGGGTCGAATCCGGCGGCGAACCGTCGCGTCGGTTGGACTGGGATGGCCGTTGAATGCCTGTAACTTCGTGGCCGTCTCTAACGTCGAGTTCAATAGATTATGACCGTACGCACCCTTGTTCGGAAAGTGGCCCGCCGGGCGCCGCAGCGCGGCTTCACGCTCATCGAGATTCTGCTGGTGATCGTGATCATCATGATGCTTGCTGCTGCGCTCGTGACGTTCGTTTTGCCGCAGCAAGCCGGCGCCGAAAAGAACACCACCCGACTGCTGCTGATGCAGGTGCAGACCTCGCTCGACACTTACCGGATGAATCTCGGTCATTACCCGAGCGAAGAAGAAGGTGGGTTGGGCGCGTTGCTGGTGAAGCCGCAGTTCGAGAACGAACAGCTCGGCGAGCGCTGGCAGGGACCTTACCTGAAGCCCGGCACGAAACTGCTCGACGCCTGGGGACACCAGGTGGTTTACGACTTGCAGAACCTCGCCACCTCCGCGACCGGCGATACCAACGGCATTCCCTACAAGCTTTACTCGCTTGGACCCGACGGCCAGCCCGACACCGACGACGACATTAAACTGGACACCACGCAGGACGCGAACACGGATGCCAAGAGCGTTCTCGACTCGAACAAACAATAGGGGCGCCCAGCCGAGATGCGAACCAAACGACCTCAAGCGGGTTTCACCCTCCTCGAGTTGCTCTTGGTGGTGGTGCTGTTGGTGCTGTTCGCGGGCGCCGCGGTCATGAACCTCGCCCCGCTCTGGCAGGGGGCGGCGTTGGACGAAGGCGTCGGGCAATTCGAGAGCCTCCTGCGGTTCGCCCGCGCCGAGGCCGCCCAACAGGGGCGTCGCGTCCAACTGCAACTCGCCGCCGCTCCGCTGTCGCCGGAAACGTCGGCGGCCACCGACACGCCGCCGATCCAGCTTCGCTGGGAGCCGCAGCCACTGAGCCAGCCGGGCTTATTCGTGGAAAACCAGTCCACGGCGCCGCTTGCGCGCTCCGTAAACGAACTGGTTCGCGTCGAAACCGTTCGCCGCCTGGACAGCGTGCCGGCCGCCCCCATTGCGGACGCAACCACCACCAGCACCGGCTTTCCGGTGCTGACAGGAATGGATCAAAGCCTGGCCGCGACCAACACTGAAACCTGGCCGCCGATCATGTTTTACCCGGATGGCTCGTCGGATTCGGCGGTCATCCTCCTGGCCTCCGCGGACAACGCCGATTCGCGGCGGATGCTGGTGCGTTGGAACGGGATCAGCGGGACGGCGGCCCACCACCAAGCCGAACCGGACGATCTGCCCGGCGGCATGAATGACCCGGCCGGGGCGGCGCAACCGCTCGAACCGGCGTCCGTGGCCCGCTCGGCCTTGGGGCAGGCGGTGCCTTGATCCGGTGGAGACGCCATGCAGTCCGTCCGACAGGCTCAGCACGCGCGGCGGCCGGGGACGCGGTCGGTGGCCCGTTCGCGGCGGGGCGCGGTCCTGTTGGAGGTGATTCTGGCGCTGGCGTTGTTCGTTTTCGCTGCCGCCGTCGTCAGCAACAGTCTGCACTCGGCCGTCGAGCGCACGGCGCGCCTTCACCTCCAAACCCACGCCTTGGACCTGGCGGTGTCAGTCTTGTCCGAAATTCAGATGGGCGTGCTTCCGCTCACACCAGCCGGGCCGGAACCCTTCGAGGCGCCCTTCGAACCGTGGACCTGGCAGGTCGAAGTTTCACCTTACTCGTTCGACACCGAGGACGCGTCGGGCCTGCAGCTCGTTTCGGTGGTGGTGCGGAACGAGGGGGAAAACGCCGTTCAACGGCTCACCCAACTGGTCGCGCCGCTGCCAGCCGCGGAAGGCGTGGACGCCACCGGGGATCCAGGAACGGCGACGACGGGTGGTGATTCGGCGGCCAGCAGCGACTCCGCACTTCGATGAGAGCGACGCCGGCAACCGCCTCCGCCTTGGGGGCTCGCGTTCGACGCCGCGGCTTCACGCTGCTGGAAGTCATCATGGCTCTCTCCATCGCCCTCGGATTGCTGGCCGTGGTGCTGTTTTTCTATCAGCAAGCTTCGCGACTGCGCGATGCCACGCTCGCCGACACCTCGCGTTTGGCGGCGGTGCGCTTGTGCCTGGACCGGCTCGCCACGGAACTCCGCACCGCCAGCACGCGCCCCGGCACCTTCCGCGGCGGACCGCAGTCGATCGAATTCGTGCAATGCGACTCCGCCTCGCCTGCGTCGTGGGTGGCCGGCTCGAACACGATCGGGGTCGTCGATCGTTTTCCGGTTCGGCGCATCCGCTATGCCGGCCGCGCTCTCGACGAAAGCGGGAGCGTGAACGGCAACGTGAGTGGCGTGGATCGCTCGGAAGAGCCGCTGGTCCCGGCCACTCCGGCGGCGGCTCCCGACGATACGGATTTGGCGGGCGACGAGTCCACCGGCACCGAGTCCACCGGCACGAACGCTTTCCCGATGTTGGACACGCTGACCGAGACGAACACCGACCTTGTGTTGGGCGCCACGAACCAGACCCCGGTTACCACGGTGACGACCGGTGACACGGGCATGTTCATCTCCGAACTGCAATATCTGCGGCTGCGTTATTGGGACGGGACGGCCTGGCTCGATTCGTGGACGGCCAGCGGTCTGCCGCGCGGGGTGGAGGTCAGCCTCGCCACCGAAGGGTTGCCAGCCGACGCTGCGCCCGACGCGTTGCCGAGCGAGTTGTTCCGGCGTGTGATCGCGTTGCCCACTGCTTTGAACGAGGTTGTCCGCGCGGGCGGAGTGTCATCCGAAGATGACGCCGCCGACCGGGCCGGCTCGGCCACCGACGAGGATGTTCCATGAAGGCGCTCCGGGATCCTCATCGCCACCGGTCGTCGCGCGCCTTCGTGCTGCTCACGGTGCTCGTGGTGGTGATGTTGAGCTCGATGCTTGCGGTCAGCCTGCTTTTCGCGCTCAAGGCCGATGTCACCGCGCAGACGACGGGCGTGCAGCAAGAGCAAGCCTGGAACGCGGCGATGAGCGGAGTCACGCGCGCCATCGCTGTGGCGCAAGCCTCAATGCGCGGCCTGCCGGCCTGGCAGGAAAACGCTGCTGCCTTCCAGAACCAGTTCGTCGTCCAGGATGGCGACGACCAGTGGTATTTCACGGTGTATTCGGCCTCGGATTCGTTCACCGCCGAGATTCGGTACGGACTGACCGACGAATCGGCCAAGATGAATGTTTACCACACCGATCCGGCGTGGCTCGCGAGTTTGCCACACCTCACCGCCGAACTGGTGCAGGCGTTGTTGCCCGGCTCGGAAGCCTCGGCTGGCGACGCTGCCACCAACAGCGTTGACGCCTTCGATCGCACCTCCGCGGCCGGCGATAGCAGCCGCACGAACGATGCGACGACTGACGCCCTGACGTCGCCGGCTGCCTCGCCGACGGTGGCGACGCCGGCGCGCCCCACCGGCCCGGCCGGTTCGCTCGAAGAACTGTTTGCCATTGCCGGGCTGGACCCGCAGTTGCTTTACGGCGAAGACGCAAATCTGAATCTTCGGCTCGATCCCAACGAAGACGACGGCGACGCCCAATGGCCGCCGGACGATGGCAACGGCCAGTTGGACCTCGGTCTGCAAGCCGACCTCACCCTCGTCAGCTATGATCGGAACGAGGATGCCGAAGGCAAACCGCGCCTCAACCTGGCCAGTGCCTCGGCCGACGACCTCGCGCAGTCCGGTCTGCCCCAGATCGCGCGCGACTACCTCGACGCGATGAAACGCGCCGGTCAGACACTCGCGCAGCCGGCGGACCTGCTCGAGGCCGAAGGCGACTTCAAAGACAAGTCGGGCAAGCCCGTGCATCTCCGCTCCGGCATCGACCGGGAGAACCTGGCGACGCTGCTTGACCGTTGCACTACCACGAACGCGACCCAACTCGCCGGCTTGCTCAACGTGAACACCGCGTCGCGCGAGGTGCTGGCCGCGATTCCGGCCGTGGGCGAAGCGCTGGCCGACAGCATCATCGCCACCCGGCAGGGGCTCAGCGCCGACGAAGCCCGGACGCCCGCGTGGCTTTACCGGCGCGGGCTGGTGAGCGCCGACGAGTTCAAGAAACTGGCGCCGCTCCTGACCACGCGCAGTCTGCAGTTCAGCTTCCGTTGCGTCGGGTACGCCGTGCCCTCCGGGCGATGCCGCGTGCTGAGCGTGGTGGTGGACCTCGCGGCCCGGCCGGCGCGCATCCTGGCGATCCACGATCTGACCCGCTTCGGTTTTCCCGTGCCGCTCGAAGTTTTGCAGAACGGCGACGCGGGGGCTTCGATGCCGGCGATGGCGCGGGGTGGCGGCGGCCTTTGAGCAAAGCGAACATGGCTTTGAACCTTTCCAACCTTCTGCCCAAACTCACCGCCCGCCAGAGCGAGGCCGACGGACGATCGCAGCGAAAGCGCCGCACCAGCATCACCGCGCTGGATATCGAGGGCGGGTGGTTGCACGTGGTCCAGGCCGCGATCCGCGGCGGGCAAATCCGAATCGTCCGGCACGCGGCCGCGGCGTTGGAGTGGGAGCCGGGCGCCAACCCGGAAGACGCGGCCACACTGGGGGCGGCGGTGGCCCGTGCCTGGAAGCCGTTGCGGATCGTTCCCGGACCGGTGGTGATGGGCGTGCCGCGCGCCCAGGTGATGCTGCGCAACCTCGAATTGCCGCCGGCGCAACGCCCGGCGGAAATCGCGGCGATGGTGCACTTCCAGGTCAGCCGCGACCTGCCTTTCCGGCTCGACGAAGCGTTGCTCGATTTCAAGGTTTTGGCGGGAGCCGACACCGCGAGCCCGATGGCGAACCCACTGGCTGGCGAGGGCCCCGCCCTTGGCTCCGAGGCCAAGCCGGCCGGCAAAACGCAGGTGCTCGCCGCGGTGGCGCGGCGCGACACGGTGGAGCATTACCTCACCCTGGCCAAAGCCGCGGGCCTCAAACTCGCCGGCCTGGGCCTGCGGTCGCTGGCCAGCGCGCGCGCGGTCGAATTCTGTCACCGTGAGGCCGCCGGCGGTTGCGTGGCGCTCGTTTCGGTGCGGGGCAGCGAAGTGATCTTCGATGTCTTGCGCGACCGGGCCCTGGTTTACAGCCGCGTCGGCACGCTGCCCGCGACGTTGGCAGTGCCGGCCGACGCGGCGGCGAATGACCCGACGGCGATCGAGTCCACCGTGCTGGAAGTCGTGCGCAGCCTGCACAGCTACGAGAACGCCGAAGGCCACGGTCATATCGTGCGGATTTTTGTGGCCGGCGCCACGGGCGCAGAAGCGAAAATCGCGGCGGCCTTGAGTCAGCGATTCGCTGTGCCGGCGCAGGTCGTCGATCCCGCCGCGGCCTTGCGCGACGCGGAAGGCGACCCCGGGCGGCTCGCCACCGCGCTGCCGGCCATTGGCCTGGCGTTGGGCGCGCTCGACCCGGACGGCTTTCCCTTCGATTTCCTCAACCCGAAACGCCCGCCCGTGCCGCGCGACCGCCGGCGCGTCCGGCGACTCGGGTTGGTGGCCGCTGCGATGACGGTGGTACTCGGCGTGGCCGGCCTGCGCACGCACTGGTTGCGACAGCGCGAAGCGCAACGCGCCGAGGTCCAGCAACAAGTTGGGCTGGCGACGAAGAATCTCGGCGCTTATCGGTTGGTGCGCGGCCAGGCACGAGTTTTGAAAGACTGGGAGGGCGGCGGCCACAACTGGCTGGATCATCTGGCCCTGCTCAGCAGTTTGTTGCCGCCCAGCGATGAGCTTTACGTGACCTCGATCTCCACTGGCGGCCGCAATACGCTGACGCTCACGGCGAAGGTCCGTCGCGGCGAAATCGTGGACCGCCTGAGCGCCACGCTGCGCGCCGCGGGTTACGACGTGAAACCGCCCGCCATCTCGCCCGCCGGCGACCGGTTCGGCTACCCGTTCCAGGCCAATCTCGAAATCGCGGTGCCGGTCAAGCTCACCAATGACTTGGACCACCTCGAGGTGGAGTCGCGCCCGCTGCGGCGGCGACCAGCCGAGCGCAAGGCCGCGTCGGCGCCACCACCGTCGCCCCCGCATTCCACGCCCGCCCCAGCAGCCTCAGCGGCTGCCGCCCCGCCCGCGCCGGTACCGGCTGAGATCGCCCCCGTAGCGGTGGCGCCGGCCAAGCGGGCCGCCGCACTGGACGAACGGCCGCGTCGGGGCCGGCGCCCCTTCGGGCCGGGGGGAAGGAGGCCGCAGTGAATCCGCGCACCCGTTTGCTGGCCTTCGCGGTACTGGGTCTGGCCGGCCTGATCATCGTCGGTTTCCTGATCAAAGGCGTCCTCGTGCGCCCGCTGCGCGCCAT
>JAKCAB010000767.1 GCA_021839785.1 bacterium
CGGCCCGCCGCGCGGCCGACTTCCACGTGCGCGGCGGCCGCGTGCGGCCCAAGTTCGGCCATGTCGCCCAGCACCGCAATGTGCCGGCCTTCGCAATCCAGATCGCGCAACGTGGCCAGCGCGGCCAGCATCGAATCGGCATTCGCGTTGTACGAATCGTCCAGGACGCGCACGCCGCCCACCAGCGCGAGCTGCAGGCGTCGCTTCGGCGCCGGGCAATCGCGCAAGCCGGCTTCCACTTCCGCGCGGCTCAAGCCCAGTTCGGCGCCCAACGCCAGCGCGAGCAGCGCGTTTTCGACCTGATGCCGACCGAGCAACCGCAGGCGATAATCGCCGTTGAAAGCTGCCAGCGGCGCCCGCACGGCAAAGTCGGTGCCTTCGTCGCCCACACTCGCCGACAACGCCACCCAGTCGTTCTCCGGCGCCCAGCCGACGCGCGCCACCCGCGCCCGCGCCCGCCGTCGCACCCGCTCCGCGCCCGGGCTGTCGCCGATCAAGACCAGCGCGCCCTCGGCGGGAATCGCGTCCGCCAACGTGCCTTCTTCCTGGATGACGCCGTCCAGGCTTCCGAAAAATTCGAGGTGCTCGCGGCCCAGGCGCGTGAGCACGCCGTGGGTGGGCTGGGCGATGCGCAACAACGCCGCCAGTTCGCCGGGGTGGTTGGTGCCCACCTCCACCACCGCCGCCT
Source organism: bacterium (assembly GCA_021839785.1). The sequence goes on from JAKCAB010000767.1 coordinate 689, forward strand.
GCGCGCGCGCGTCCAACCCGAGCAACGTCTGCGGCAGGCCGACGTCGTTGTTGAAACTCGCCTCGCTGGCAACGGTGGCAAACCTCCGGCCCAGCACCGCGGCGACAAGTTCCTTGGTCGTGGTCTTGCCGTTGGAGCCCGCCACCGCGACCACCGGAATCGAGAACTGTTGACGATGCGCCGCCGCCATTCGCCCCAAGGCCACCCGCGCATCGCGAACGACGATCTGCGGACACACCAACTCCGAATCGAGCGAGCCGGCTTCGCCCAGCACGCCCACCGCGCCGGCCGCCACCGCGCCAGCCGCAAACCGGTGGCCGTCGAAATTCGGGCCGTGCAGACAGACGAACAGATCGCCGGGCCGGATCGCGCGCGAATCCGTGCCAACCCGCTCGACCAGCCGCGCGGGCGCGGGGCCGCGCAGTTCGCCGCCGGCGTTTCGGGCCAGGGTCTGGAGCGGGCACGGATCCATTCAGCCCACCACCTCCTGTTCGCGTCCCCGCCAGCCCAGCGAGGCCATCGCGGCCTGGGCGTACTCGCGATCGTCAAAGGGAATGACGCAGTCGCCCAGTTCCTGAATGCAGCGGTGGCCTTTGCCGGCCAGCAGCACGCAATCGCCGGGCCGCGCCAACCGCAACAGTTCGCGGATGGCCTCCTGGCGGTCATGCACCATGAACGGCGGCGTGCCTTTGATCGGCACGTAACCGCTGGCCACCTGGGCGGAGATCACCTCGGCCGATTCCGGTCCCGGATTGTCCGCCGTGAAAACCGTTTCGTCCGCCCACCGGGCCGCGACTCCGCCGAAGACCGGTCGCGCCGTCGTCGGGTGGTGGCGGCTGCACCCGAACAACAACAGCACGCGCCCCGACGTGAGTTCGCGCGTCGCGCGCAACGCCGCCTCCAAATCCGACGCGGACCGGCAGGCATCGACGAAGACATGGACGGGCACGTCGGTGGCCACCGGTTCGAGGTGTCCCGCCACCGCGGGCAGGCGTGCCAGCCCCGCGGCGATCACCGGCAACGGCAGTTTCATCGCTTGGGCCACCGCCACCGCCGCCAACGCCGCGCGCGCGTTCGGCCGGCCCACGAGGGCCAGGTTCAAGGACAGCGGCCCGCCCGGCGTTTCCACGTCCGCCCGCGTGGCCCGCGGCGTCAGCCGGCGGAGTTTGGCCCGCACCGTGAACGCGTGTCCGGGACCGCCGTCGAGCCGCAAGGCCGCGTCCGCGCCGAGCCCGGCCCGGCCGCGCAAAACGTCGGTCACGCGCCACGCGCGGTCGTTGCGGGCCGCGCGGCCGTGCGCGCGAAAAGTGAAGCCGCCTTCCAGGCCGCCGCGCTCCGTTCGTCCGCGCACGCCAGCCACGTCGTCCGCGCCTGCCGTGATTTCGGTCACGATCAAAGTGTCCAGTTCCGAGGCTGCCAGGCAACCGCCCGCAATGGCTTCTGGAGCCAATTCGATGACGCACGCGCGGTCGCCGGCGCGGCTGGCTTCCGCCAGCAATTCCTGAATGTCGAGCGGTTCCGGCGCCGCCGCCAGCGCGGGCAAGGTTCGCTCCCCGACCTGGCAACCCAGGCTGCCGAGCAGCGCGGTCGCGACGCCGGAGGCAGACAGCAGCGCACGCAACACCTGTGCCACCGCCGCGCGCGCCGCGCAGCCGCTCACCACGATCATTTGCAGTTTCCGGCTGGGATGGCCGTAGAACGTGGCCGCCGCCACGGCCAGCGCCTGGCGGCAGTTCGCCACCCGGATGCGCGTGGCCCGGTAGGGCACGAAACCGCCTTGCTCGGAGACGATGGCCGCGGCCCCGCGCTCGATGGCCCGCGGGATGGACTGCGCGCCGTCGCCACCCGCCCCGGCCATCGCAAAGAAGAGCGAGCCCGGCACCACCCGCCGCGCGTCGTAGGCGAGCGCGGCCACGGAGCTGTCGAGCGCACCGTCGATGCTCAGGGCGCCGAGGCGCCCGGCCAGTTGGCGAAGTGGAATGGCAGCTCTCATGCAATCACCGGCGCGGGACGTCCGCGGAACGGCCTTTCGAAGGGTTCAAAACAAAGGAGCGGTTGGCGACCAGGTCCGCCGGGTTTTCGGGACCGGGTTGGGCGGGCGAGGTCTCCGGGGGGACGTCCGGTTCGAGCCGGAGGTAATTCGCCACGCGCTCGCCGATGGCCTTGAAGACCGGCGCCGCGACCGAGCCACCGGTGTAGGCAATGGCGCTCTTCACCGGCTCGTCCACCGCCACCAGGATGCAGACCTGCGGGTCGTCGGCCGGGAAGAAGCCGACGAACGAGGAGTAATACTTGCCGCTGTGGTAAGTGCCGTTGACGTTTTTTTGCGCGGTGCCGGTTTTCCCGGCCACAGTGTAATGGTCCAGCCGGGCGCCAGGCGCGGTGCCGTCCGGCGAGACCACGAGCTTCAACGCGCGGGTGAGTTCGCGGGCCGCGGCTTCGCTCACCACGCGGCGTGGCGGATCGACCGGGTAACGGCCGGTCACGTGGCCGCGGCCGTCCTCGAGATGGTCCACCAGCCGGGGCCGGATCCAGAGGCCGCCGTTGGCGATCGCCGCGACCGCCATCACCATTTGCAGCGGACTGGCGCCGATTTCCTGGCCCATTGGAATGCGCGTGATGGAAATGCCGCTCCAGTCCTTGGGCGCCCGCAGCAGGCCGGGCGTCTCGCTGGGCAGCGGAATCTGCGTGCGCGCGCCGAAGCCGAAGTTGCGGATCGAGGCGTAAAATCGCTGGGCGCCGATGCGCAGCGCCGCCTTGGCCGCGCCGATGTTCGAGGATTTCTCGACCACCTCGGCGAAGCTCAGGTTTTCGTGCGGGTGCGTGTCCGTGAGGTACACGCCGTTGTACCGCCAGCGGCCGTTCTCGCAGTTCACGCGTTCGTCCAACGTCAGCACGCCCAAGTTCAACGCGGTCGCGATGGTGACGGTCTTGAATACCGAGCCCGGCTCGTACATGTCCGCCACCGCGCGGTTGCGGTAAGCGGCCGGGTTGCTGCCGGGGTGGTTGAGGTCGAACGTCGGCCAGCTCGCCATCGCCAGGATTTCGCCGGTGCGCGGCCGCACGACAAGGCCGATGATGCCTTTCGGTTTGTACGCTTCGGCCGCCTTGGCCAACTCGGTCTCGACGATGTATTGCACGCTGGCGTCGAGGGTGAGCACGAGGGTCTGGCCGGGGCTGGGCGGCACGTTCACCTCGCCGGTCTGCCAGCCGTGGGTGCCGTTGAGCAGGTCGTCGAACGTCAACTCGAGCCCCGCGAGGCCGTGGTCCTCGAAGACGTAGCCCTCGTCGGTCTCGGTTTCGCCGGAACCCACGTAGCCGACCACGTGCGCGGCCAGCGAACCGTTCGGGTACTGCCGGAGATAATCGTCTTGCGCGAAGACGCCGCGGCTGCGAATGGCCCGCAGCAACAGGCGCGCACGCGACTTCAAACGCTTCTCATCCACGCCGAAGTCGAGGGTCGCCATCCGCTGGGTGATTTGCTGCCATTGTTCCAGCGACACCTTGTGTTTGAGCACCGCGTACCGGCTGGTGATGACGACGTTCGAGCCGTTGACTTGGCGATGCAGCAAACGCGGCTGCAAATCTCTCAAGACCTCCGCGTCCGGCAATTCGAGCAGGGGCGCCAGCGTCCGGGCCAGCAGCCCGCGCTGCGACGCCACCAGTTCCGGGTTCGCACACACGGTCTTCACCGGCACGCTCGTCGCGAGCATTACGCCGCGACTGTCAGCAATGCCGCCGCGCCGGGCGGGATAAATTCGTTTGAAGTTCAGGTTGCGCCGCGCCTCTTCGCGGAACCGCGGATGCACCGTGATCTGCCGGTAAAACAACCAGCCCAGCAGCGTGGCGAACGCGAGCAACACGATCACCGCCATCGCGGCGAGCCGCCCATAACGCACCGGCCGGATCACGTGGCACCTCCGGGGCGCGCGCACCTCCCCCACCGGCGTTCGACCGTCGCCGAACTGGCCATGAGCATGGGGGAAGACCTCTTCACGCGTTCAGGGTTTAAGGATTCACCGAACGGGCCGCGAGGCGGACCGCCGCGGGCGCGGGTTGTCTCGCACTCCCCGCCGGGGCGATTTCAACCCGCAAAATCTGCGACGGCTCGGGCCGGACCAACCCCAGCGCCTTCGCCCGCTCGTACAACACCTCCGGCCGGGTCAGTTCGAGGCATTGAAACTCGAGCTGCTGGTTTTCCTTCTGGAGCGCGTCCAGCAACCGCCGGCCTTGGGCGATGTCGCGGAGCAACTGCTCGTTGCGGTTCCGGTTCCAGGTGTAGCCGATGCCCGCCGCGGCAAAGAAACCGCACAGCAGCACCGCCAGCACCAGCGGTCCAAACCGCAGGATGCTCGCGGGCGATTTTCGGCTTTTGCGCATCGTCAGCTTTCGTCCGTCGTCACTCCGTCAATTTTTCCATCACCCGCAACTGGGCCGACCGCGCGCGCGGATTGGCCGCGAGCTCTTCCGCCGTCGGCACCACGGCCCGGCGCGTCACCCAGCGCAACTGGGCCGGCCGCGGACGCCGCAATTCCGGCACGTCCACGTCGCCGACCACTTCGTAATCGCGCGCGCGCGCCCGCCCGAACTGCCGGACCCGCCGCACTTCGCCCGAATGAAACGTCACGCACGCCAGCCTTCCGCCGCGCCGCAGGACCCGCCACGCCGCTTCCAGGCCGCGCTCGAGCGCGCCCAACTCGTCGTTCACCGCCAGGCGGAGCGCCTGAAACACCCGCGTGGCCGGATGCACCGCCGCGCCGCGACGCGGCACCGCCCGCTCGATCAGCCCCGCCAGTTGGCGCGTGGTGGTGAACGGCGACCGCTCCCGCGCTTCCGCGATCGCGCGCGCGATCCGCCGCGCGTGCCGTTCATCCCCCAGCTCGGCGAAAAGCCGCGCCAGTTCCTCCGCCGGCGTCTCGTTCACCCAATCCGCCGCGGTGCGTCCGGCCTGCGGGTTCATCCGCATGTCCAGCGGCCCGTCGGTCAGGAAACTGAAGCCGCGCTCGGGCGTGTCGATTTGGTGCGAGCTCACGCCGAGGTCAGCCACCACGCCATCGCAACTGCCCGGCGCGAGCCATTCCCCCAACCGCTCGAAGGCGCCCAGCCGCAGCTCGAATCGCCCGGCATAGCCCGCCAACCGCTCCCCCGCCGCCGCAATCGCCGCCGGATCGCGGTCACACCCAAACAACCACCCCGATGGCGCGCTGGCCTCCAGGATCGCCGCGGCATGGCCGCCGCCTCCGACCGTGCCATCCACGTATCGACCGCCGGCATGCGGCTGCAACGCCATCACGACCTCGGCCAACAACACGGGCCGATGTTGGAAGCCTCCCACTGGCCAGCCTCCTTACCCGGCCTGCCACCGGAACCATTGCCGCCAATGCGCCAGCCAGCCGCGCCAGCCAGCGCTGGCCGGATTCCGGCGCGGGCGCTCGGTTTTCAACAGATTCGCGACCTCAGCGGAACGGGCGCGCGGAATCAGCTCCAGGTCGTCCGCGTAAAGGTCGTTCCGCACCACGCGCACCGATTCCAACGACAACTCACCTTGCACCGGTGCGCCCCCGCGCGTGCGTTGACGCGACCGCGGGGCGCTCCGGGGTGTTGCGGGTTCGGGCTTCGAGGCTCGCGGCGCCATCAACGCTGGGATGGCTTGACGCGCGTCGAGCGGCAGCTCGGGGGCGCCGGCTGCCGCGGGTGGCGTAAAAGTCGGAGGGGCCGAAAGCGGCTTGGCTTCCGACGCTGGCACCCCGCCAGTTTCCGCAGCGTCAAAGGCCCGTTCGCGGCCGAAGTTCGGCAACAGGCCGTTTGCCACGCGATAGGGCGCGGGCTGGTTTCGCACGCTGCCAAAGGCGCGGCCGATGGTGAGTAATCCCAACAAGCTCATATCATCAGTCCCTCCAGCGTTTCGTCGGGCACCTGATCGATCTGGCTCAGCGTTCCCGACAACCGACTCGGTTCCCACACTTCGAACTTGTCCAGCCCCCCCACCAGTGCGGCCTTTGACGTCACGTTCACGAGGCCGGCGAGCTTCTCGCCCAGGCACAGGCGCCCCGCGTCGTCGAGTTTCTTGCGCACCGCGGAACTGGCGATGGCGCGCTGCACCACCGCGCCCTGCGTGCTGGTCAGCGAAAAACTGGATTTGAGCTTCGCCAGCGCCGTCTCCCAGCGTTCCGGCGGCAGCACCAACAGATGGTCCGGCCGCTTCAGCGGCCAGGGAATCATGGTAAAGAGCGCGTCCTTGTCCTGGGGGCGCCAGACGCTGGGGATCATCACGCGGAAACTGCCGTCCACGCCGTGCTCGAAACAGCCGGTGTACTCCACTGCCGCGTTGACTGCCGAATCCGCCATGAAACCGCAAAAGCCCGCGCTCGCCCTCAGTTACCGTTGTTTCCCCTTACTTACCTTTAGCTCCCCGTTCGGTCAACTGAAATTGCGCCGGATCAGGACGTGTATTTCTTCACCTCTTATTTACCGAACCGTCATCCGCCCGCGCGAAACCCACCTGGCCGGCGCCGCGCGGCACTCAAGGTAATTCGCGTGCCACGAAAACCAACCGCAAAGCGGGCGCAGCGCCAAATCGCCTCTCCGGCCTCCACCCATGTCCATCCAAGGTTTCCGCCACCCCAACGCCGCCGCGCTCCGCGCCACCCCGTGCAACCGGCTTGTCGGCCGGCGCGCCATCGGCTATGCCAACCGGCATGGATCCCCGCGAAGCCCTGATCGCCCTCAACCTGGTGGACCACGTCGGGCCGGTGCGGCTGCGTCAATTGCTCGAACATTTCGGCGACGCACCCGCCATCCTGGCAGCGTCGAAGGCCGATTTGGCGCGGGTCCGCGGCATCGGCGAAGAAACGGCCGAGGCCATCGCCGATTGGGAAAAGACCGTGGACCTCGCCGCCGAACTGGAGCGCATCCGCGATTTCGGTTGCCAGGTGGTCGTGCAAGCCGACGACGCCTACCCCGAACTGCTTCGCCAAATCTATGACCCGCCGATCGTGCTGTATGTGAAAGGCAGTCTGCTGCCGCGCGACAAAAATGCCATCGCAATGGTCGGCTCGCGACGCACGACGCATTATGGTTTGGAAAGCGCCCGCCGCCTCGCCTACCAACTCGCCTACTGCGGCGTGACGGTGGTCAGTGGCGGCGCCCGCGGCATCGACACCGCATCGCATCAAGGCGCGCTCGCGGCCAAAGGCCGGACCATTGCGGTGCTCGGCACCGGCATCAACCAGGTCTTTCCGCCCGAGAACGCCGAACTCTTCGAGCGCATCGCGGCCAACGGCGCGATCCTGACCCAGTTCCCATTCAACCGGCCGGCGGACAAGCAGTCGTTCCCGATCCGCAATCGCATCGTCGCCGGCATGACGTTGGGCACGGTGGTGGTGGAAGCCGACTTGAACAGCGGCGCGCTGATCACCGCCGGCATGGCCATCGACAACGGCCGGCAAGTCTTCGCCGTGCCGGGCCGGATCGACTCGCCGCAGAGCAAAGGCTGCCACGACCTCATCAAAAAGGGCGCGAAACTCTGTGAAGCCGCCGAGGACGTGCTGGGCGAATTCGAGTACCTCTTCCCGGCCGCGAACCGCCCAGCCGGCCCGGCCGAGACCGGCA
>JAKCAB010000530.1 GCA_021839785.1 bacterium
TGGCGTGACCGCCGTCTTTTGGCTTCCGGCCTTCCTGGCTTCCAAACTCAACCTCCGCGCCTTTGCGTCTCGGCGGTTGAAAAGGCGGGGCTCGCCCGGAGCCTCACCCTCCCGGCGCGCCGGCTTGCAGCCGGCTTACCGCTCCAGAACGAAGCACCGGGTGGTATCGCCGCGGCGCAGACGTTTCCGGGCGGTTTAAGCCGCTTACAAAGCGGCGCTCCGCCAAACGCGGCGGAGAGGCAGAGGGCCAATTAGGAACGCAGGAAGTCAGGAACTGCGGTCCGGGGCTTCCGGCTTTCCTGATTTCCTCATTCAAAGTCCGAGCCGCAGTGCCTTCGTGGCTGGAATTGTTCGGCTCGGCCGGAGCCTTACCCTGCCGGCGCGCCGGCTTGAGCCGGCTTAGCACCCAAGAACGAAGCACCGGGTGGTATCGCCGCGGCGCAGACGTTTCCGGGCGGTTTAAGCCGCTTACAAAGCGGCGAGCGGTCGCTCTTGGCCTGCAAAGTCAGGGCTCGACGGAGTCTCGCCCCACCGAAACGGCCCCGGAGTCGCGGAGACGCAGCAGTCCAATGAGGAACTCAGGAACTCAGGAACCGCGGTCTGGGCTTTTCGGCTTTCCTGCGTTCCTAATTCAAATTCTGAGCCTCGGTGCCTCCGCGACTGGAATTGGAAGGCTACGAACGCGGTGGACACACTCGGAATATGCGATTCACGGATGGCGTAGCAGCCAACCGGCCATGGATCTTTGCTTTCCAGGAATTCGGGTCCAGACCCGACATTGGCTTGACACCCCGGCGGCGCTGGTCTCTCTTAACGCCTTAATCCAGTCTTTCCCGACGAACTTGGGCTGCGGTCGCGTCGTGCCCACACCGTTGGGGAAGCCAACCAAACCGAACGAACATGATGAAACTCAACCACCTGCCCCGGCGATTGGTGGCGGCCAGCCTGCTGGCTGGCGTCGGCGTCTGCCTCACCTCCGCGGCTCCCATTCCCAAGCTGTTCAACACCGGCGTGGACGACACGGGCGCGCTCCTCGGCGCCAGCACCGTGGATCCACACTACCAGCTCATCGACAGCGCCGACCCGGCCTATCCGGGTCCGGACACGTTCACCCTGGAGCCGGGCTTCCCGGTCGGCCCCTGGCTGGCGGAAGGCCCGGCGTCCCGGTGGATCGCCCCGCGCGCCCGCCAGGGCACCGGCAACGAACCCGGCAACTACACGTTCCGCACGACGTTCGATCTCGCCGGCTTCGACCCGACGAAGGCGAAAATCGCCGGCAAATGGTCGGTGGACAACTCGGGCCTCGACATTGTGCTCAACGGGAATTCGCTGACCCTGGCCAACAACAGCGGCTTCGGCGGCTTCGTCGATTTTACGATCGACTTCGGTTTCGTGAACGGCGTGAACACCCTGGATTTCATCCTCAACAACGCCGGCGATGCGGTCAACCCGGCCGGCATCCGCGTCGAAATGATCGGCACGGTGGAAGTGGCGGGTGAGGCTCCGCGCATCGTCACCGCCCCGGTCGGCGGCACATACCTGGTCGGCGGCGACGTCACCCTTTCCGTGGTGGCTGACGGCACGCCACCGCTGACGTACCAGTGGAAATTGAACGGCGCTGACGTGGCCGGCGCCACCGAGGCGACTTTGCCAATCACCGGCATCACCGCCGCCCAAGGTGGCGATTACACCGTGCTGGTGAAGAACGGCTCCGGCGAGATCACCAGCCCGGCGGCGAAGGTCATCGTACTCGAGCCCATTCCGAAGCTCTTCACCACCGGCCTGGGCGACGACGGCATCCTGATCTGGGACGGCTTCAACGACCCCCATTACACGCTTGTCGCCAACCCGGATGACCCCGCGGTGACGCAACCCATCGTGCAGGACTCGACCGTGTTTCCCATCGTGGCGGGGCCGTGGATCGCCAACTCCTTCACGTCGGTCTGGATCGGGCCGCGCGTCGAGACTTCGGCGGCGGCGGGCGGCGATTATGTGTACGAGATCGTGGTGGATTTGACCGGTTTCGACCCGACCACCGCCTTCATCGCGGGCACTTGGGCCACCGACAACGAGGCGGATATCTTGCTCAACGGCGCCAGCACGGGGATCCATAACACGGGTAACTTCGACACGCTCTCCGCGTTCCGCATCGAAAGCGGGTTTCTGTCCGGCAAGAACAAGCTCCAGTTCAAGGTCAACAACGCCTCGGTTGGCTACACCGGACTGCGGGTCGATAACCTATATGGCGGCGCCAAGAAGGGCACCCTCGGCGACCAGCCGCGCATTGTCTCCGCGCCGGCGGGGGCCACGCTGCTCACCGGCGACAGCCTGGATTTGACCGTGCTGGCGGATGGCGCGAAGCCGCTCACCTACCAGTGGCGGCGCAATGGCAGCGACCTCTCCGGCAAGACCGACACCCAGCTCACGCTCACCAATGTCGGCCACGCCGACGCGGGCGATTACACGGTCGTCGCCGCCAACTTCGCCGGTTCGGTCACCAGCGTGGTGGCCACCGTGACGGTCTTGGATCGCGTGCCCGGCACGTTCGGCACGGGCGTGGGCGCCACCGGGGTGGTGCTCGCCGACGGCGAGGTGGACCCGCACTACAAGCTAACGCTGAACACCGACAACTCGGAGTCGCAGGATGCGTTGGTGCAAGACTCCACAGTGTTCCCGATCGTGGGTGGCACCTGGGTCTTCAACTCGGACCAATCGAAATGGATCGGCCCCCGATTTGAAACCAGCGGTGCCGCTGGCGGCGATTACACCTACCAAACCACCTTCGACCTGACGGGATTCGATCCCAACACGGTGGTGTTGCTGGGCGGGTGGGCCACCGACAACCTGGGCACCGACATCAAGCTCAACGGGAACAGCACCGGTTTGTTGAACGGCACACAATTCGGCGCGCTGACGCCCTTCACGATTACCACCGGCTTCCAGGCGGGCGTGAACACGCTCGAGTTCCTGGTCAACAACTCCGATGCCGTCGCCGGCTACACCGGCCTGCGCGTCGAGAATCTCCGGATCGGCGCGAACATTGCCGGAGGCACGGCGCCGAAGCTGGGCGTGCAACTCAGCGGCAAGGACGTCGTGGTCTCCTGGCCGGCGTCGGCCACCGGCTACAAACTGTTCGGCACCCCGGCGCTCGGTGCCGCGACCTGGAGCGAAGTCACCACCGCGACCACGCCGGCGGGCGACCAGTTGACGGTGAAGATCACCGCGCCGAGCGGCCAGCAGTTCTACCGGCTCCAGAAATAACCACCCAAAGTTGACACCGCGGCCGGCGGAAGTGTCTCCGCCGGCCGTTTTGTTTCGCCTCTGCCAATCGCCCCGCTTAGCCTGCCTGCCTGAACACCGCCGGCATGTGTTTCCGAACTTTGCCATTACCCTGGGAACCGCCGATGGACGCCAATGAACGCGGATAAGACAAAGACAGTCGGGAGGTTGAGTGAGGGGGGCAGATTCATCCTGCGGGTGAAACCCACCAGCGACGGCAACCTCTTTCCCATTTGCGTTAAGCTGCGTCTCTCTGCCGTTCAACTGCGGAATTTAGGATTACTGGCCGCGATGGCAACCGTTTGGCTATCACCAACCGGCCGCGCCGCAGTAATCCCTGGCTTGTTCAACACCGGCGTGGACGATGCGGGCGTCCTGCTCGCGGCCGACGCCGTGGACCCGCATTGGCGTCTCGTCGAAAGCGCCGACGCGGCGGTGCCCGGCCCCAAAGCGTTCGTCGTCCGCGAAGGCTTTCCCATCCCGCCGTGGATCGCGAACGGCCTGGCCTCGAAATGGATTGCGCCGCAGGCCGACCAGTCCGGCGGCAACCGGCCCGGCAATTACACCTACCGGCTCGCGTTCGACCTCACCGGCTTCGATCCGGCAACCGCGGTGATCACCGGACGCTGGTCCTCGGACAACGCCGGCGTCGCGGTGCGCCTGAACGGCCAGCCGACGGGCCTGACATTTGACGGCAACTTCGGCGCGTTCTCGCCCGAGTTCACACTGCGCACAGGCTTCTTGGATGGCACGAACACAGTCGAGTTCGTCGTCAACAATGCCGGCGATGGCGTCAACCCCACCGGCTTCCGCGCCGAGCTTCAAGGCACAGCCGAGCCCGCCGCCTCGCCCGACACACCGCCGCAGATCACCCGCCAACCGCAATCGGTGACGGTGCCATTCAAAGACCCCGCCAGCTTCAGCGTGGGCGTGTATGGCGGCCGGCCGCTGGCTTATCAGTGGCGCCGCGGCGGGCGCGCGCTCGCGGGCGCGACGAACGCCACGCTGCTCATCCCGTTCGCGAGTGCCTTGGACGGCGGTAGTTATGATGTGGTCGTCTCCAACGCCTTTGGCACCGCCACCAGCGCCAAGGCCACGCTGAGCCTGACCTTTCCGAGTCCGGCGCAGCTCAGCTACGAACCGCCGGGGCCTTCGAGCCGGCGCACCGGCGTGGCGATCACCGAAATCATGTACCACCCGGCGCAGCGAACCGACGGCCGCGACCTCGCGTTCATCGAGTTGTACAACTCGAACCCATTCTTCGAAGACCTCAGCGGCTGGCGTTTGAGCGGCGACGCGGACTTCACCCTCCCGGCCGACACGCGCCTGGCTGCCAACAGTTGCCTTGTCATCGCCGCCCAACCCGCCGATTTGCACGCGGTTTACGGCATCACGAATGTCCTCGGCGGCTGGGCGGGGCGCCTGTCGCATAATGCCGGCACGGTGCGGTTGCGGAAACGCTCCGGCGCGGTCGTGCTGGAAGTCGAATACCAGGACCAGCCGCCCTGGCCGCTCGCGGCCGATGGCGCCGGCCATTCGCTGGTGCTGGCGCGACCCAGCTATGGCGAAGCCGATCCGCGCGCTTGGGCCGCCAGCGCCACGAAAGGCGGCTCGCCGGGAGTCGCCGATCCATTGCCATCCGGCTCGCTCGAAAGCCTGGTGATCAACGAAGTCCTGACGGCGCCCACGCCGGGACAGCGCGCCTGGATCGAAATGGCCAACCTTAGCGCCCGTCCGATGGACGCCAGTGGCTGCTGGCTGAGCGATGTGCCGGCGGCGGAGAAGTTCCAAGTGCCGGCCGGAATTGTGCTCGGTCCCGGTGAGTTCGCGATCTTCGACGCAGCGCAACTCGGCTTCGCGCCCAGCGCCGCTGGTGGACGGCTCTTCCTGAACTCGCCGGACCGAAGCCGCGTCCTCGACGCCGTTGCATACACCGCTCAACTCACCGGCTTCAGTCACGGTCGCTGGCCGCCGGGTGCCGGGGCCTTCCGCGAGTTGGGTGCGCCCACGCCCGGCGCGGTGAACGCGCTGCCGCTGCTCCGCGATGTGGCGATCGGCGAAATCATGTTTCACCCGATCTCGGAGGACAGCGCGGACGAGTTCGTGGAGTTGCATAACCGCGGCAGCAATGTCGTGGACCTGGCCGGCTGGCGTTTCGTGGACGGAATCGACTTCGAGTTTCCGGCCGGCAGCGCATTGGCGCCGGGCGGTTACCTGGTGGTCGCGCGCGATGCTGCGCGGTTTCGCGCGAGCCACCCCGATCTGCCGGCGAGTCTGGTTGTGGGCGACTTCCAGGGCGGTCTCTCGGATCGCGGCGAGCACCTCGCGCTGGCGCGGCCGGTCGATTTTGCCGGCAGCGCCGAGCCGGCCTGGGCCGTGATGGCCGAGGCGCTTTACGCCGACGCGACTTCGCAAAGCCGCTGGGCCGATGGCGGCGGGAGCAGCCTCGAGTCGGTGGACCCGCGCGCCGACCCGCTGATGCCGGACAACTGGAGCGACAGCGACGAATCCGGCAAAGCGGACTGGACTCTGGTCGAGGCGACCGGCGTCCTCGACTTGGTGCACCCGGCGGTGCCGAACGCCGATCAGTTGCAGGTCTTCCTGCTCGGCGCCGGCGAGGCGCTCGTGGACAACGTGGAAGTCCGCGTCGGCAATGGCCCGAACCGGGTCGGAAATGGCACGTTCGAGAACGGCGTTAACGGCTGGTTCTTCCAAGGCACGCAACGCATGAGCCACCTTGCGACCGCGGCTGGTTTCAACAGCGCGCATTGCCTGGACCTGGTCGCCTCCGAGCGCGGCGATCACGTCGCGAATCGCGCACGCACGCGGCTGACTGCACCCATCCCGGCCGGTCAGACCGCCACGATTCGCGCGCGTGTGAAATGGCTGCGCGGCCACCCGGAGATACTGTTGCGTCTGCGCGGCGGCGGCCTTGAAGCGGTTGGCCGGCTGAACCTGCCGGCAACGCTGGGCACGCCCGGCCGACCGCCGAGCCGCGTCGAAGAGAATGCCGGCCCGACGATCACCGACGTGACCCACCGACCCGTCCTGCCCGCCGCCGGTCAGCCGATCCGGGTCTTTGCCCGCGTAGCGGACCCGGACGGCGTCGCGTCGGTGACGCTGAAATTCCGCGTCGATCCCGCGGCGGACTTGGTCGAGGTGCCGATGCTCGACGACGGAACCGGGCCGGACGAAGTCGCCGGCGACAGCGTGTTTACCGGCGCAATCCCCGCTCAACCAAGCGGCGCGCTCTTGGCGTTTCAAATCGAAGCCACGGACGGCACGCAACCGGCGGCGACAAATCGTTTTCCGGCGGACGCCCCGGCCCGCGAGTGTCTGGTTCGGTTCGGCGAATCCGTGCCCGCGAGCGCGTTCGGCACCTACCGGTTTTGGCTCACCGAAGCCAACCGCGCGTTCTGGGCGGGCCGCGAAAAGATGAGCAACGAGGACGTGGACGCGACGTTCGTGTACGGCACGAACCGCGTCATCTACCACGCCGGCGCCCATTACAGCGGCAGTTCCTACACCGCCCCGGGCTACGACTCGCCCACCGGGAACCTGTGCGGCTACGACCTCAGTTTTCCCAAGCCGGATCGTTTCCTCGGTGAGACGCACCTCACGCTCGACTGGCCGATTCGCGACGCCACGGAGCAGCGCGAGCAACTCATGTTCTGGTTCCTCGATCAGTACGGCCTGCCGAACATGTACCGACGCTACGTGAACCTGTTCGTCAATGGCCGGCACCGCGGCACCATCTACGATGACGTCCAGCAGCCCAATGGCGACACCGTCGCTGAGTGGTTTCCGGACGACGCCGACGGCTGCCTGCTCAAGACCGATTGCTGGAATGAGTTCGACGACGCGGGCAACCGCCTCGACCCGTGCGTGCTGAACACCCTCGAGGAATTCACCACCACCGGCGGCGCGAAGAAAGTTGCCCGCTACCGTTGGAACTGGCGGCCGCGCGCCGTGCACGGCTCGGCCAACGATTTCTCCGACCTGTTCGCGCTCGTGGACGCGGTGAATGCCACGACCAACTACCTCGCCGGCGTGGAGAACGTGGCGGACGTGGACCACTGGATGCGCACCTTCGCGATGAACGACCTCGCGTCGTTCTGGGACGCCTTCGGCAATCCGAACGCGAAAAACACCTTCCTGTACAAGCCGCAAAGCGACACCTGGAAGCTGATGTGCTGGGACTTCGACGTCGGGCTGGGCGTCTTCAACGACCCGCCCAACGCCAGTCTCTTCGACGTGAACGACCCGACCCTCGCCCGGATGTACCGCACGCCGGCCTGGGTGCGCCTTTACTGGGCGGCCTTGTGGGAAGCGCTCGACGGCTTCTTCAAAACCGGCGCCGGCACGCGGATCGACGCCTTGCTCGACGCCAAGTACGCCGCCTTCCGCGCGGACACCCTCGCGCTTGCCGATCCGTCGGAGATCAAGTCCTGGATCAACCAGCGCCGCGCCTACCTGCAAACCCAGCTCAACAGAGTGCGCGCCAACTTCGCCGTCACCAGCCCGGCCGGAGCGATCACGACCAGCCAGAGCCCGCTGGTGATCCGCGGCACTGCGCCGGTGACCGTGCGCACGGTGCAGGTTAACGGTGTCGCCTGCCCGGTCGTCTGGAACACCGTCACCGGCTGGGAACTTCGCGCGCCATTGCAGTCCGGCCAAAACGAATTGACCGTCGCCGGTGTCGATCGCCTGGGCCAGGCGATCGCCGGTGCTTCAGCCAAGTTGACCGTGAATTTCACCGGCACGCCGGCCACGCCGCCCGCGATCCGCATCAACGAATGGCTGGCCGCGAACCGGTCCACGCTCGCCGATCCAGCCGACGGCGCGTTCGACGATTGGTTCGAGCTATACAATCCGGGCGAGACGGCAGTTTCGCTGGCGGGCTGGCGGCTCAGCGATTCGCTGGCGGACACGGCACAGTTCAT
>JAKCAB010000099.1 GCA_021839785.1 bacterium
GCGCGCGCTGCTCGCGGCCACTCACCCCTTGCTGCTGGTGCTGGCGGTGGATTTGCCCCGGATGAGCACCGCGTTTCTGCAAACGCTCGTCGGGCAGAGCGACGCCGCGACGGGAGTCGTGCCACAGCGCGGCACCGAATTGGAACCGCTGGCCGCCATCTACCCCCGACGCTGCCATGCTGTCGCCTCGGCTTGTCTGGCTCAGCGACGCTTCTCCGCGCGGGGCTTCGCTGAAATCTGCTTGCGCGAACACGCCGTCCGCGCTTGGCCCGTGGCGCCGACGGACGAGCCTTGCTTCGCCAACTGCAACACCCTGGAAGAACTCGCGTGCGTCGCCGGCAGGTGTCGCCCGCCGCCGTCGCCGCGCCGTTCGGGTGTGTTTAACCTTGCGAGCCGCTCCGGGCTCGCGAAAAAGAAGCCATGCGCATCTTGTTTTTCGCGCATCTGAAAGACGCGGTGGGCCAGTCGGAGCTCGGGTTGGCGCTTGACGAAGCAGTCGATGCCGACGGGCTCTGGCAGCGACTCACGGCCGCGCGCCCGGCGCTGGGCCGCTTCCGCCGCTCGGTGCGCCTAGCCCGCAATTGCGAATACGTGGGGCCGGGCGCCCGGTTTTCGGACACCGATGAAGTGGCCTTGATTCCGCCAGTGTCCGGTGGTTGAACATGCACCTGGAGGTCGAAATCACCACCCAGCCCATCGAACCGCGCCGTGCCACGCCGCCGGAACTTGCCGGTGCGTTGGGCGCGCTGGCAGAGTTCACCGGCGTGGTGCGAGGCGAGGAAGGCGGGCAGCCCATCCTGGCGCTCGAATATGAGGCTTACACGCCGATGGCAGAAAAGGTCATGCGGGAAATCCTCGAAGACCTCCGCCAACGCCATCCTTGCGCATTGGTGCGCGTGGTTCACCGCGTGGGCATCGTGCCGGTCGGCGAGACGGCCATCCACGTCGCCGCCGCCGCACCGCACCGGGCGGCCGCGCTGGCGCTGGTCACTGAATTCATGGACCGCCTGAAGCAGGACGTGCCGATCTGGAAACGGCGTGTGTTGCGGGCGGGCGAAGTCGCTGCCGTGCGATGAACACCATACCAAACCGTGCGGCGACCGTGGACGAAGTGCTCGCGCTGGTCCGCACAGCCTGTGTGCCACTGGATCCCGAACGCGTGTCGCTGACCGAGGCGGCGGGCCGCGGGTTGGGCGAAACGGTCACGGCACCGGAAGACCAGCCGCCTTTCGATCGTTCGTCGGTCGATGGCTACGCGGTGCGGATGGACGACGATTCCACCGGCTTTCACGTCGTCGATTCCATCCGGGCCGGCCAATGGAAGCCACGGCAACTCCGGCTTGGACAGGCGGTGCAGATCGCCACGGGAGGCGCCCTGCCGGGCGAAGGGTTGCAGGTGATGATGAAGGAAGACGTGCGCACGGAGGCGGGCGCCATCACGGTGCTGCGCCGCGACCGTGAGCGAAACATCCGGTTCCGCGGCGAAGACGCACGCGCCGGCGCCACGCTGATTTCTGAAGGCACGGTCCTCGGCCCCGGCGCCCTGGCGTGCTGGCCAGCGTGGGCCACGTGCGACCCAGCGTCACCCGCCGTCCGCGCGTGTTGCACCTGGTCACCGGCGACGAAATCGTGCCCCCGGAACAAGCGCCTCAACCGGGGCAAATTCGCGACTCGAACACGACGCTGGTGCGGGCGTGCCTCGCCCAGTGGGGCCTCACGCCGCAGCAACTCCGCTTGCCGGAAGACGCCGCGCAGGCGGAGTCCAGAATCCGGGATTCCCAGTCCGGCTGGGAGCACGCCGATCTGCTCCTCGTCTCCGGCGGCGCCAGCGTCGGCGAACACGATTTTACGCGCGAACTGCTGGAGCATCTCGGTTACGCCATCCAGGTGCGCCGCACCACGACGCGGCCCGGCAAGCCGCTGATCTTCGCCACGCGCGACCGCGTCGTGGCCTTCGGATTGCCCGGCAATCCGCTCGCGCATTTCGTGTGTCTGAACCTTTACGTGCGCGCGGCCGTGGACGCGTTCCAAGGTCGGCCTGGCAAGGCCACATTCGCGCGGGCCGCGCTGGCCGCGGAGTTTCAGGCCGAGCCGAATGCGCGCGAAACGCTTTGGCCGGCGCGGCTGGAGTTGACCGAGAGTGGTCTCGAATTGACGCCGCTGCCGTGGCGGAGTTCCGGCGACCTCACACCGCTGGCCTCGGCCAACGCTTTGGTGCGCATCCCGTCCGGTTGTGACAAACTACCGCGCGGTGCGCTGGTCGAGTTTGTCGCCACCGCACTTCTCACATGAAGCGCAGAGCGCACAAAACGAGCCGGCCAGTCACGCGCGGGTTTTCGCATCTCGACGAACGTGGCGCGGCGCGCATGGTGAACGTCGGCGCGAAACCGGTTCAACAACGGCGCGCAGTCTCGGCGGGCACGTTGGTCTGCCAACCGGCGACGGTGCGTGCGCTCCGCGCACAAGCCCTGCCCAAAGGCGACGTGCTCGCGGTCGCCCGCGTCGCGGCCATCCAGGCGGTCAAGCGAACGGCGGAGTTGGTTCCGCTCTGCCACCCGCTGCCGATCGAACACGTGGAGGTGTCGTTCCGCGTCCGTGAGAGCCGGGTCGAGATCACTTGCACCGTGGCGACGAGCGCGAAGACCGGCGTGGAGATGGAGGCCCTGACGGGCGTCAGCGTCGCAGCCCTGACGCTTTACGACATGTGCAAGGCCGTGGACCAAACGATGCGGATCGAGGGCATTCACGTCATCGAAAAGGTCAAGCAATGAGAATCGGCCGGGTCACCGTCAGCGATCGCGCCAGCGCCGGCGTTTACGAAGACCGCAGCGGGCCGGTGATCGAACGGCTGTTGCGCGCGACCCTCGGGCCGGACGCGGTGTTCGAGGCGGCGGTGATTCCCGATGAAGTGGCGACCATCGCCGGGACGTTGCGCCGCCTGGCCGACGAGCGGCGATGCGACTTGATCGTGACCACCGGCGGGACCGGCATCGCCCCCCGCGACGTGACGCCGGAAGCCACGCGGGCGGTCCTGGAAAAGGAGCTGCCCGGCTTCGGCGAAATCATGCGAGCGCACTCGTTCGCGAAAGTCCGCACGGCGATTTTGTCGCGAGCCACCGCCGGCACGCGCGGCACGTCGTTGATCGTGAATCTGCCCGGCAAGCCGAGCGCGGTGGCCGAGTGCCTTGCCATCCTCGCGGACGCCATCCTCGAAGCCGTGGCCCACCTGCGCGGCGAAGACCCGCACACGCGGAATCGAAACCCAAATTCCGAATGACGAAAGCCGAAGGAAGTTCGAACTCCGAATTCCGAACCTGGCGCGCCGGCCAATTGCCGCGCCTCTGGGCTTCGGACTGCTTTCGAATTTCGATTCTCGGTTTTCGGTTTTCGACCTGAATCATGGATGCTTTCGGCCGCATCGTTGACTACCTGCGCATCTCGGTCACCGACCGATGCAACGAGCGTTGCCTCTATTGCATGCCCGAAGGCTATCACGGCTGGGAGCAACGGCCCGATCACTTGACCGCCGGGGAGATCGTGCGCGTCGTGCGCGTGGCCACCGGCATGGGCTTTCGCAAATTCCGCCTGACCGGGGGCGAGCCGCTGGTCCGGCACGATCTTCCGGATCTGGTGCGGGCGATCGCCGCGCTGCCCGGCGTGGAGGGCATCGCGCTTTCGACCAATGGCACGCAACTCGCCCGGCTCGCCGCGCCGCTGCGCGCCGCGGGACTGCGCACCGTAAACGTGAGCCTCGACGCGTTGGATTCCGAAACTTACCGGCGGATCACCGGCGGCAACGTGAGTTCCGTGCTCGCGGGCATCGCCGCCGCCGGAGCTGCCGGTTTTGAGCGGGTCAAGTTGAATTGTGTGTTGATGCGCGGCGTGAATGAGCACGAAATCTGGCCGCTGGTCCGGTTCGCGGCCAGCCAGGACCTGCCGCTCCGGTTGATCGAGATGATGCCCGTGACGACCACCGAAGTCCTCACGGAGCGAAATTTCTACCCCATCGGCGAGGCCATGCGGCTGCTGGCGCAACACGACGAGTTGATCGCCCAACCCGCCAATCCGGTTGGCTGGGGACCGGCCACGTATTACCGGCTGCGCCGCACCGGCGCGCTGGTGGGCTTCATCGGCGCCGTGACGAACCTGCATTTCTGCGACGCGTGCAACAAAATGCGGCTCACGGCTGACGGCAAAATCCGGCCCTGCCTCGGCAATCACGGCGAACTGGACCTCCGTGCCACGTTGCGGGCCACGACTTCGGACAACGCGGTCCGCGAGGTGTTTGCCGCCGCGCTCGGCCGCAAACCGCGCGAACACGACTTTCGCGCGCAGTACCGGCCGCGCCGTCCCATGACGGCGATCGGCGGGTAACCCCGCCGGCCTGGATTGAACCCGCGCCCCAAAACCCGCCGCGCCTTCGGCGCGCGGCCGTCCCCGCTCAGCTCATTTCCCGTTCCCGTTCGTAGTCGGCCGGCGTGTCGAGGTCATCCAAGATGGATGAGTCTGTGCTCGCCACTTCTTCGATGTCGTTAGGATGGGCGCGGAGCAAGCCGCGCAGGCCTTCGGCGTCGAAGCGGGTCAAAATCTCCTCCCGATAGCCGGCGGAAATCAAAACGGGGTGTCCCCGCCGGCCTTCCCAAACCGGCACGAGAATGCCGCGGCGACTCAGCCTCCACGCCGAGATCAACCGGCCAATCGCCTCCGAAGAGACTGAAGGTTGATCGCCGAGCACTACCAAAAAGGCGGCGCATTGGTCCGGCAGCGCACGCAGTCCGCCGGCAAACGGAAGGCGCGCATCAATTCCTGGCGGTAGCCAAAAGGATTTTGCGTCCCCGCCCACACCGTTAGGCAGCCATCCTCCCATTCGGCGACCGCCACGCGCGGTTCCATCGGCGCGTGCTGCACGTACGGCACATGATAAGTGGCACGCAACGTTTTCGCGGCCTGGGCCAGTTCTTCGGCGAACGGATTCTTGGGCACGCCACCGCGCGCGTGCTCGCGCAAATACGCGTACAATTCGCGGCTTGAAGGCTGCGGCGCAGAAGCCCAGACCGCCGTCTTGGCGATGGCCTCGAGTGCCTGGCGCGCTTGGTGCGAGGTCGGCGCCGTGACGCCGACGAAGCCGCCGTCGCGCACCACGGTGACACCGGGCATCGCCTTCGCGGGCGTGAGGTCGATGGACGCGAGCGTGGCGCCAAACGCAGGCGGGCGCAACACCTTGCCGTGGACCATGCCGGGGCGGCGGATATCCGCGGGGTACAGATGCGCGCCGGTTACGATGTCCCGCCGGTTGGGTCGCAGCAACGGATGGCCCATCACCTGCCACTCCTTGACCGGCATGAGCGTGACCCCCTCGGGGATGGCCTGGGCGCAACGCTCGGAAAGTCCTTCGCTCGCCCCGAGGTCAGCGTAGCTCAGTTTCCGGCCGGTTGGCGGATGGGAGATTACTCCGTCGTGGATCTCGACCGAGTCGGGTTGGATCCGGCACCCGCCGCAGCAACGCCACGGTGGCCAGGATCATCCCGGGGGTGCAGTAACCGCATTGAAAGCCGCCCTCGGCCAGAAACGCCTCTTGGACGGGATGGAGGCGCCCGTCCGCGGCCAGGCCTTCGATCGTCGTGATCGCGCGGCCGTCCGCCTCGCTGATCGGCGTCTGGCACGACATGACGGTGTTGCCGTCGAGGAGCGCGGTGCAGGCGGCGCACTGGCCTTCGCCGCAGCCGAACTTGGTGCCGGTGAGGCCGAGGTCTTCCCGCAATACCTCCAGCAAAGGACGGTCGGGCTCGGTGTTCACGCTCCGGCGTTGGCCGTTGACGGTGAGAACAAACTCGCGGTTCATGGCATGTCCTGTGACGACGCAGACTTCTGGCGACCGGCCGAATGGGTACTCCGCGAACATTAGAGACGCCAGCCAAGATGCAAGGTTACGCACTGCCCGTCAGGCCGCCGTGTGCCGCGACCCAGGCCGCAGCCTCGCAAACGCGTTGAAGAATGACCTCCGCGAGCAACGGCTCCGCGCCCAAACCCGGCGCGTACCAGATGCGCTTGCCGGCGCGTTCGGTGGGGTTGCGCCAGGTCGGCAGGCCCGCTTTCAACCGCGTCCGCACGGCCGCTGCCGATTCGCCGAGCATCACCGGGATGTCTTCGACCACGTGCAGCCCATCGCTGACGAAAAACGGGACGACGACGAGATTCCGCGCCTGCGCCACGCGCTGGCAATCGGCAACGAACGGCGCTTCCTCCAGGAACGCCGGGTGGACTTCCGCGTATTCGCCGCGACGGCGGATCGTGTCCACGTGGGCTTCCACGGCTCGACGCGAGCTGGCGCTCCGCTCCGTGCCATGCCCGACGATGAACAGCGCGGTCTCGGCCGATCCCGGCGCGCGCGGAAACGGATGTTTCGCCACCACGTCGCGCGCCCGCGCCAACAACACGTCCGTCATGCCGGGATGCGTGCCCACCGGCTCGCAGTAGAACAGCGTTCGCCCCGCGCTTCGGCGGACGCGCGAATAAGTCGCCTCGCCGGCGGACTTCAAGCCGAGCACCGTCGGGAAAACCTCATCCACGAAATAGCCCGCCCCGATGAACAGCGGCACGAGGAACACCCGCGGCGTGGTCACGGCCGACAAAACTTCCTCCAGCTTCGGCGGCTGTTGCCAGAAACACTCGCGCACGGCAGCAAACCAGCCGCGTCGCCGCAACTCCGCCGCGTGCAAGCGCGCCGGCGCCGCGGACCCAACGTTCACCGTCGAGCCGTGGGCCAGCACCAGCAGGGTGGCATCTGCGAACCCGGCGCTTTGCATGGCCGCCTGCGTACCCGACGCCGCCCAGCCCGGCAAGCTTGCGCCGCGTCAGCCCTGCACTCCTGGGCTTGCGCCGCGATGGCCCCAGCGTGTTTGATTGTCGGACTTTGCTGCTATGGAAGACACCAATGCACTGATCGCCCAACGCCGCGCCAAGCTCGATGCCTTGCGGGAAAAGGGAATCGACCCGTTCTGCAATAAGGTCGATCCGCAAACCCTGATCGGCTGCGGCGAGGCGCGGAGCCGTTTTCTCAAAGGCCTCGAGAAAGCCACCGATTGCGACGCGCTGGCCGAAGGCGCGTCGGTCGCCATCGCGGGCCGCATCACCGCCCACCGCGACATGGGCAAAAGCCAGTTCCTGGACCTCAAGGACCAGTCCGGGCGCGTCCAGATTTATGCCCAAAAACAGACGCTCGGCGACGCGCAGTACGAGATTTTCAAGCACCTGGACCTCGCGGACTTCATCGCCGTGAAGGGCACGATGTTTCGCACCCGGACCGGCGAGCCGAGCGTGAAGGTCGAGAGCTTCACCATCCTGGCCAAGGCGCTGCGCCCGCCGCCCGCGAAGTGGCACGGGCTTGAGGACACCGAGATTCGCTACCGCCAGCGCTACCTCGACCTGATGTCGAACGACGAGGTCAAACGCGTCTTCCTCGCCCGCTCGGCGATCCTCAAGGAAATCCGCGCGTTCCTGCACGACCGCGGCTATGTCGAGGTCGAGACGCCGATGATGCAGGCCATCCCCGGCGGCGCGGCAGCCCAGCCGTTCAAGACCTGGCACAACGCACTCGGCTGCGAATTTTACCTGCGCATCGCGCTGGAGCTTTACCTCAAGCGCCTGCTCGTGGGCGGCCTCGACAAGGTCTTCGAGATCGGCCGCAACTTCCGCAACGAGGGCCTCAGCCGCCGGCACAATCCCGAGTTCACCATGCTCGAGGCCTACCAGGCGTTCGGCGATTACGAGAGCATGATGGAACTGGTCGAAAGCCTGATCTGCCACGTCGCGGAGAAGGTGCTCGGCACGCTCGTCATCGAACACAAGCAGGACCAGAACGTGGCCGCCGCCATCGCCGGGGCGCTCGCCGAACTCGATCGCCTTTCCGCCGCCACGATGAGCGGTTTGATGAAGACGGCGGGCGGCGACGTCGCGGCGCACTTCGTGGCGGACGTCGGCAAGGCCCGCGAAGCGCTGGTGCAGGCGCAGGAACAGGTCGGCCAGGCGCCAGCCACCGAGGCGGCGAAGGCGGCTATCGGTGCGGTGTGCATTGCGATCGGCGCGCTGGGCGTGCACAAGGCCAGTGCCTCGGCGCGTGAGGCGACGCTGGAGCAACACCTCGACGAAGCCGCGGCCAAGTTCGACGCGACGGTGAAGACGCTTGAGCGACTGGCCACGCCGAAGGTCATCGAC
>JAKCAB010000549.1 GCA_021839785.1 bacterium
CAGGCACCCTGTTGGCCGCGGCTTCCGGCAGCACGAACGTGCTACTCTGGGATCTTCGTTCCAATGCATTCTTGACGAACTTGGCCCACACTTCCCAAGCCGAAGGCGTGGCCTTCAGCCCCGACGGGGAGCGGGTGGTGGTTTCGGTGCGCGACGACAGTCTCGCTCCCGCCTCGGCCTGGGTTTGGGATCTGCCCCGGAAGGGACACGGAACGGAGCCGCTCACCCGCCATGAACTGCCGCATTACGACGGCGTCACGATGAGCGCTTTCAGCCCGTCCGGCGCGCTCATCGCCACCGCGAGTGAGGACGGCACGGCGCGGCTTTGGGACGCGGAGTCGCTGGAACCCAAAACCGCGCCGCTCGTTGGCGGCTACCAGGTGCGGGCCGTGAGGTTCAGCGCGGATTCAAGGATTCTTCTGACCTGGGCCGGCAGCCGCACGTTCCGCCTGTGGGACACGCAAGACGGAGAACCGCTCACCCCGCCGGTCCTCCTGACCAATCCCGCGCCCGCGCGCGTGACTTGTTGCGCTCTCAGCCCGGATGGAACCCTCGTGGCCTGCGGCGCCGAGGACGGCGGTGTTTACCTCTGGAACCTGGCGACGATGAAGGCGTACGACCGCGACGCGTTAACGGCGCGGGTTGAACTGCAGGCCGGCTACCGCCTCGACGCGAACGGCGTTCCCGTGCCCCTCGACGGTTTGGAACTCCAGGAGTCGTGGCGCAAATACGGCCCGCGCGCGATTGACGCGGAGCCACGCTGACTTCCAAGTTCAAACCTTCGCCTACCGTGGCGCGGGATCGCAGGGCGAGCGGAGCGCGGCCGGCCTGTGACCGGCGGCGCTTCGCCGGCTTCACCGCAAGGCTTCGATGCCGGCGCCGTAATTGATGTGGTAGGCGGCGCCGTTCAGGACGAGCGCGGGAACCGATTTCACCCCGGCCCGCACGGCTTCCGCGACGCGCGCCTTGTTTTCGCCGAGATGAACGATCTCGACCTCGAAGCGCGCCGGGTCGAGCGCGGCGGCGACGTTTTGTTCGGCGGCCACGCACACCGGGCAGCCCGCGTGATAGAAGACGGCTTTGGTTTTCATGTTCTGGCTGATTGTTGTGTCCCGATTCGTCGATTACCGGTGGCGCACGGCCCATTTGCCGGGCGTCACGGAGCCTATTCTCGCCCACGCGGTGAAGGGTGAAAGAGGGCACAATCCAGTGCGCGGGCACCGTTTGGTGCCTCCTGCGCAGTTTGCCTCCCGGCTGCTACCTTGCTGCGCGTGAAGCCGAAACCGATGCACTTGACGTTGCCCGAACGCGCCGCCTACCGCCGGTTGGAGGACGTGGTGGGCTGCAAATGGTCCGCCGGCGTGCTGGCGGCCATCGGGCGGGGCGTGAGGCGGCCGGGCCAGTTGGAGCGGTTCATTCCGGGCATTTCGACCAAGGTCTTGAACGAACGCCTCCGCAAGCTGCTCAACTACGAACTGATCACGCGGCGCGAATTTCCCGGCAAGGTTCTGCGGGTCGAGTACGGGCTGACCTCGACCGGCCGCAAGTTGGTCGCCATCCTCGAACAACTCCGCAACCTGGACGAAGAGCACGCCCAACGCACCGAGGACGCCACCCGGCTGGACGGCGAAGCCTGACCGCGACGTGCGGCCGGCCGAGGCCTCCCAGGGTTGTGGTTTGGTTTGGCTGGAACTAGTCTTTTGGCGTCAACGCGCACGTCGTTTGAGCCAACTGAAGACAGATTTGCCAGAGGCGCCTCCGCTCCCATCGCCAGAGATGAGCGGCGCCGGCGCTGGCCGCCAGCCGTCCCAGCCGATTCACCGGCCCGAACTGCTCGCGCCCGCCGGCGACTGGGAATGCGCGAAGGCCGCGGTGGAGAATGGCGCGGACGCGATTTATTTCGGGTTGGACCGGTTCAACGCGCGGATGCGGGCACGGAACTTCACGGAGGCGGACTTGCCGCGCTTGATGGAATTCCTGCACCGGCGGGGCGTGCGCGGGTACGTGTCGTTCAACACGCTCGTGTTCGCCAACGAACTGGCTGATGCGGAGCGGTTCCTGCGGACGTGCTTGGCGGCGGGCGTGGATGCGGTGATCGTGCAGGACGTTGGCATTTGCCGCTTGATTCGCCGGCTCTCGCCAGATTTCCCGATCCATGCCAGCACGCAGATGACGATCACCAGCGCGGCGGGAGTCGCGTTCGCCCGCGAACTGGGCTGCAATCTGGTCGTGCTGGCCCGCGAGTGTTCGCTCAAAGACATCGAGCGGATTCAAGCGGAGCAGCGGGCCGCGGACGCCGCCGACTTGTCGCTCGCCCCTTGCCCCTCGCCCCTTCCGCTCGAGGTTTTCGTGCACGGCGCGCTGTGCGTCGCCTATTCCGGCCAATGCCTGACCAGCGAAGCGCTGGGCGGGCGCTCGGCGAATCGCGGCGAGTGCGCCCAGGCGTGCCGGCTGCCGTACGATTTGATCGCCGACGGCCGGCCGGTGCCGTTGGGCGCTCGCCGTTATTTGCTCAGCCCGCAGGATCTGGCGGGCGTGGGCTTGCTGCCCCACTTGCTCCGGCTTGGCGTGGCGTCGCTGAAGATCGAAGGTCGGCTCAAGTCGCCCGAGTACGTGGCGAACATCACGCGCATTTATCGCGAGGCGCTGGATGCGGCGGGCCAGGCATGGACAGGCGAGCATCGGATGCCAGAGGCCAGACACCGTATGCGGGAGGCCGGAGGCCGGAGGGCAGAGACGCCGGGTCGGGACCCAAAATACGAAATGGAGATGGCCTTCAGCCGCGGATTGTACACCGGCTGGTTCGGCGGCACGAACAACCAGGCGTTGGTCCACGCGCGGTTTCCCAAGAAGCGCGGGGTGTATCTCGGCGAAGTCAGCCGCGTGCAGGGCGACCGCGTGTTCGTCCGCCTCGAAGGCCCGCTCAAGCCCGGCGATGGCGTGGTCTTCGACGCCGGCCGGCCGGATGAGAAGGAAGAAGGCGGGAGGGTATATGAAGTTAGAAGAGAGAAGTTAGGAGTTAGAAGGCAGAAGTTAGAAGGCAGAGACGGGGCGGGAGAAGTCCGCGGACCGGTGCCGGGCGCGGGCGAGCCAGCAGAGGCCAGCCGGCCAATCGAGGTGCCACTGACGTTTGGCCGCGGCGACATCGATTTCCGCCGCGTTCACGTCGGCGACAAGCTCTGGAAGACCAGCGATCCCGAACTCGACCGCCGCCTGCGGCAAACCTTTGCCGGCGATCAACCGCGGTTTCAACGGCCCGTCGAGATCGAAGTGCACGGTCGCGCCGGCGAACCGCTGACCGTGATCGCGCGTGACGAAAGCGGGCACGTCACGCAGGCAGTCTCGGCGATGCCGCTGGCAGCGGCCACCAACCAACCGCTGACGCCAGCGCGATTGGCCGAACAATTGGGGCGGTTGGGCGGAACCCCGTTCACATTGGGCCGTTTAGCCAGCCATTTGGAAGACGCAGTGATGCTGCCACTCAGCGAACTCAACCGGTTGCGCCGCGAGTTGGTGGCGGATCTGGAGGCACAGCGCGAAAAGCCAAAGCGCTGGCTGCTCCGCACGGAACGGACGACGCTGTCCGGACGCCGGATGCCGGATGCCGGATCCCCAATGCCGGTGGATGGCTGGGAGGGCGGGGGAGCCGCATTGGAGTTGATCGTTCTAGTTCGCAGCTTGCCACAGCTTGAGGCCGCGCTGGCGGCGGGCGTGGCGACGATTTACTGCGAGCTGGAAGACCCGAAACAATACCGCGCGGCCGTGGCCATCCATCGCCAAAAGCGCGCAGGCGTGATGACCAGCCGTTCTTCCGCCCCTCGCCCCTCGTCTCTCTTGGTGGCTCCGCCACGCATCGCCAAGCCCGGCGAGGAATGGATTTTGAAGCAAGTCCGGTCCAGCGACGCGGACGGCTACCTGATTCGCAATTACGACCACCTGCGATTCTTCGCCGGTTGCCGCTGCGTGGGCGATTTCTCCTTGAACGTCGCAAACGCGCTGGCCGCGGAGTATTTCATCGACCGTTTCGGGCTGGAGCGGGTGACCGCGTCGTACGATCTCAACGCCGAGCAGTTGGAGGCGCTGTTGGGCGCGGCGCCGCCCGCGTGGTTCGAGATCACGATTCACCAGCACATGCCGATGTTTCACATGGAGCATTGCGTGTTCTGCGCCTTCCTCACTTCCGGGAAGGACTACCGCGATTGCGGCCGGCCGTGCGACCGGGTGGACCTCCGCTTGCGTGACCGGGTGGGCGCGCAGCATCCGGTCAAGGCCGACGCCGGCTGCCGCAACACGGTTTTCAACGCGCTGGCCCAAACCGGCGCCGAGTATGTGCAGCGTTTGATAGCGCTCGGCGCGCGGCGGTTCCGGATCGAGTTTCTCGACGAACCGCCGGAAACGGTCGCGCGCACCATCGGTTGCTACCAACAACTCTTGCGCGGCGAAATCAGCGGCAGCCAGCTCTGGCGGGAGTTGAAGCTGCGGCACCAACTCGGCGTCACGCGCGGTTCGCTCGACAAGGGCGAACGGCCGATCACGGTGCTTTGAATCGGCTTGGCTTTCCGGGGTGGGGGAGTTGAATCGACCCCGACATGAGCCAGACCCACCATTTGACAACCACCGCCTTCGAACTGTCCGGCTACCGCGCCGTGCGCTCGCTGGGCGTGGTGCGCGGGATCATCGTGCGCTCGCGCTCGGTGATCGGGAACATCGGCGCCAGCATCCAGACGCTGTTCGGCGGCAACATCTCGCTTTACACCAGCCTCTGTGAAAAGGCCCGCGAGGATGCGTTCAACCTGATGCTCCAACACGCCGGGGAACTGGGCGCGAACGCGGTCATCGGCGTCCGTTACGACGCCAACGAAGTCGCGCCGGGCGTTACCGAGGTGCTCTGTTACGGCACGGCCGTCTATGTGGAGCCGGTGAGTTGACTAACGAAAGGAGTCGGTTATGAAGCCCCGAAGGACCTGGACCGAAAAACTGGCGGACGCCAAAGATCTGCCGAAGGTGGTGCCCATCGCGGGCAAGATGAGCCGACGCTGGGGCGAAGGCACGGTGGCGATTGCGGCGCCGGCCGAGGTGGACGCGTTGATGAAGCGCATTCCCAAACGGCGCCTGACCACGATCAACGAACTGCGCGCGGCGCTGGCCGCGCGGCACGGCGCCACCATCGGTTGCCCGATCACCACCGGGATTTTCGCCTGGATTGCCGCCCACGCCGCCGAGGAAGCGGCCGCGGCGGGCCGCAAACGGATCACCCCGTACTGGCGGACCTTGAAGGCTGGTGGGGAGTTGAATCCGAAGTACCCTGGCGGCATTCCCGGCGTGCGCGCGCGGCTCGAAGCGGAGGGTCACCGGGTGGTGCAACGCGGCAAAGGGTTCTTCGTCGCCGACTTCGAGCAAGTCTTGGTGTCGCCCGCGAAATGAACAAGACCGCTGCTGGGTGCGTCTGTGCCCGCTGTAATTGCTGGTATGTCACGCGTGATCGTCCCATCATTCGAGCCATGAAGCACAACGTTTCGTCGCACACTGTTTCCCGTCGTCAATTCCTTGTCCGTACCGGTGCCGCGCTGGCCGTGCCGGTCATCGCGCCCAGTTCGGTATTCGGCGCCGCCGGACGCCCCGCGCCGTCCGAACGGGTCACGCTGGGCGTGGTGGGTTGGGGGATGCAAGGGCCGGGCAACACCGCGGCTTTTCTGAACATCCCCGACTGCCACGTGGTCGCTGCCTGCGATTTGGACAAGAACCACCTGCAATCCGCGGTGAACACCGTGAATGGCAAGTACGGCAACCAGGACTGCAAGTCTTACCACGATTACCGCGAAATGATGGCGCAAAAGGACATCGACGCCGTCATGCTGGCCGTGCCGGACACCTGGCATGCCTTGGTCGCCACCGAAGCGGCGAATCGGAAGAAGCACATTTACGGCGAGAAACCGCTGGCCCGGACGATCGCGGAGCAGCAGGCCATCGTGCGCGCGGTCCACAAAAACAAGGTAATCTGGCAGACTGGCTCCTGGCAGCGGTCGGTCGAGAATTTCCACAAAGCGGCGGAGATCGTCCGCAACGGCTACATCGGCAAAGTCTCGCGGGTCGAGGTCGGCCTGCCGGCCGGCCACTACGATTTTGCCGGCACCTCGAAGGAGTTGCTGGCCAAGCTGGCCGCGCTGCCGGACAAGCCGAAAGACTTGTCCAAGATCGTCCCCGGCACTGCGGCCTGGGATCTGGCGGTGACGCCGCCGCCGCCCGAGCTCGATTACCAAATGTGGCTCGGTCCGTCGCAGGAGGAGCCTTACCTCAAGGTGCGCGTGCACATGAACTGGCGCTGGAACTACAACGTGGGCGGCGGGCAGTTGCTGGACTGGATCGGGCACCACTGCGACATCGCGCATTGGGGCCTCGGCTTCGACAACGAAGGCCCGCACGAGGTCGAAGGGCAGGGCGAGTTTCCGCCGAAGAACGCCATTTGGAATACTTCGCCGAAGTATCGCATCACCGCCAAGTACCCGCAGGACATCACCATGATCATCGCCGGCGGCTACGGCGACATTCGCGGCGGGACCAAATGGATCGGCGACAAAGGCTGGGTGTGGGTGGACCGCGGCGGGTTCCAGTCCTCGATCGACGAGTTCAACAACATGTCCCGCCTGCCGGAGGACATGCGCAAGATCAAGCTGTACTACTCGCGCAACCACCAGAAGAACTTCATCGACTGCGTGAAATCCGGCGAGCCGACCATCACCCCGGCCGACACCGCGCACCACTCGGCCATCCCCGGCCACTTGGGCCTCATCGCCATGCTGGTCGGCCGGAAGATCAAGTGGGACGCCAAGAAAGAAGTGATTCTCGGCGACAAGGAAGCGAGCAAACTCCTGAGCCGGCCTTACCGGTCGCCTTGGAAGCTCGCTTAATCTGCAGCCAAGACCAAGCCGGATCCAGATCCCGGCCCGGTTGCGCTGCGAATTGATGCCTTCAAGAATCGGCGGGCGGAGTGGAATGGAACGCTCCGCCCGTTTTGTTTTCCGCGCTGGCCAGCCGGGTTCGCTGCCTGGCGATAACTGAAGGTTGAACGCAAGTTGCACCGGCCAGCCGGGCGGTGGGCGAAGGTCACGGTCAAAAGCATCCCACGCGCCGAGAAAGTCTCAGCCGCGCGGTACCGCTTCACTTCGGGCTATGCGCCAACTCCGCAACGACCGGCACCTTGACCTTGTTCGGCGGAAGCGGCGCGCTCAATGCGACTTCGACCTTGACCGGCTTGGGACGCACCGGAGCCGGCATGGAAGGAAATGCGCTGTCGAGAAAAACCGGGGTTGAGCCTTCATATTTGATTTCCGAGGCCATCCACCAATTGCTCCGAAAATACGTGGACACCTTTAGCGCGATGTCTTCCAGCGATCCGTCGGAGGGCACGACGGGCCGGAGATCGGCGCGGTGATTGAAATCGAGAAAACCGCGGGCTTCCTGCACGTAACACACCACGTGGGTTTGTGCCTTCATCATGACGGTGACGAGCTTCGTTTTGTAGCCGCGCTCGGCCAACAGGTCCGCGGCCAGGCGGGCAAAGTCGTCGCAATCGCCCCGTTTGCGTTCCAGGAAGGTTTCCGGGTCTTGCACGCGGTCCCCCAACTCGAAGTTGAAGTTGGCGAAACTGTGGAGCAGGCTTTCCGGGGTGAGGTCTTGCCGGGCCTTGAGTTTGGCCCATTCACCGCCCCACACGCTCCCGGACAGCGCGGCCGCGACCAACCCGCAGCAGACCACCCACAGCCAACTACGCACCGACGGCAAACGCCGGCGCGAGGACTCGACGAAATGAGTCAAACGCTCCGCCCTATTGGAGGTTCCAGTCACGGTCCAGTTCGGTTTCATGCGCGCGAATTCTATGATGGGGATTTCCCGCCCCACCGGGCATTGATTCGGGTCAGCCTTTCGCGTTTTCCACGACGCTGATCGTCGGCTGCGGATCACGAGGATCATCCGCAAGGCGGGATCGGGGATTCACCCATGCGACGTTCAGACGGCCGCCCCATTGAAAACGGTGCGCGCAGGGACCAAGTGTACGAGCGAAACGTGGGAACCGTTGGGTTCCCCCCCGGCGACCGAGAAGGTCGTGATAAGCAACAACACAACACGAAAACGATAAACAACGAGAAAGGTAGACGTATGACGAAGTCAAGCATGTTCAACCGGGCG
>JAKCAB010000057.1 GCA_021839785.1 bacterium
TCATCAACACGGCCGTCTTCACTCTGCTGGGCTTCATCGGTGGAAATCCTGACCCCACCCTCGCGAAGTTGTGAGCTGGCTGCGGTCAATTCAGTTCGATGAAGCGTGTCGGAGGACTCGCGCACCCCGAACCTGGTGCCGGCGAGCCAGGGTCTTGGGTTGTGTCAGTTCTCTGATGCTTTCGCTCGTCCCGCTCTCCTTTCACGTGAGCGTGTCAGCGGAGACCATTGTCGCCACGGAATCTCTTTCCCAAGCCATCGCCACTGCCAAAGCCGGCGACACCATCCTAGTTTCCGGCCCGAGGGTCTTCCGTGAGCACGTTGTCCTCGACAAACCCTTGCATCTGCTCGGCACGAACTCACCCGTCATTGACGCCGGTGGCGCGGGCACTCCCCTCACGATCCAAGCCTCAGGCGCCAGCGTGCGTGGTTTCACGGTGCGCAACGGCGGCCGCGATTTGGGCGCCTTCGATTCCGGCATCATGATTACCGCGGGCGGCGTGGCGGTGGCCGACTGCCGCGTTGAAGGCGGCGGTTTCGGCATCTACATCCGGGGCGTCAACGATTGTCGCGTCGAGAACAACACGGTCCTGGGTGACACGAACGTTCCTCCCGCCCAGCGTGGCAACGGCCTTCACCTTTGGAAGACCCGGCACAACGTCATCGCAGGTAACTCCATCGCCGGCACGCGGGACGGCGCCTATTTCTCCTATGCCGACGACAACCTGATCGCGAGCAATCGCATCGAGGAAACGCGCTTCGGCATCCATTACATGTACTCCCACCGGAACCGCCTGGTGGGAAACACGCTCGACCGTAACGCGGTGGGCGCCGCCCTGATGTTCGCGCGCGACTGCGTGGTCGAGGGCAATCGCGCGTTCGCCAACCGGCGGCACGGCATCCTGCTGATGCAAGTCGAGCACTCGCGTCTCGCACGCAATACCGTGCGGGGCCAGAACCGCGGGCTCTTCGTGCAACTGGCGGTGCAGAATCGCTTCGAGGAAAACGTCATTGCCCACAACGACATCGGCCTCTATCTGAGCAACGGTTCGGAGGAAAACGTTTTTACCGGCAACGCCTTTCTGCGCAACACCGACCAAGTCTGGCAGCCGCCCAACGAAGTCGCGAAAGGCCGGCAGGCCGCGAACCAGTTCTCCGATCGCGGGCGCGGCAATTTCTGGAGCGACTACACCGGCACGGATGCGGACCAAGACGGCGTGGGCGACACGCCTTATCACGAGACCGATCTTTTCGGCTACCTCGTGGACCGGCACCCGGAAGCGCGCGTGTTCGCGCTCAGCCCCGCCCTGGCCCTGCTCCGCAAAGGTGAGGAACTGCTGCCGCTGCTGACGACGCCCGGCGTGACGGATCCCGCGCCGCTCATGACTCCACCGAGTCTGAAATCCGAAACTCGAATCTCGAAATCCGAAGGAAGACCGAAATTCGAAGTCCGAAATGCCACCGCGGCGCGAACCGCCGGCCAAGGCTTCGAGTTTCGAAGTTCGGATTTGTTTCGGATTTCGAATTTCGTGCTTCGAATTTTGGACGGTGAGCCGCTGGCGACCTTTTTCGGATGAACGCTTGCCTCGAATTCAACCAAGTCGCCAAGCGCTACGGCAGCGTTCACGCCCTTGCAGGCGTGGAGCTGGCCGTAGCCGCGGGCAGCATTCTGGCGTTGCTCGGTCCGAACGGCGCCGGCAAGTCCACACTGTTCGGCTGCCTGCTGGGTCTGATCCGTCCAAGCGCCGGCCGGATTCTCTGGCGAGGCCGGCCAATCGCCGATGCCGACCGCCGCGCCGTGTTCGGCTATCTGCCCGAACGCATCGCGCTCTATCCGCATCGGACCGTCCGGGACAACGGACTCTTCTTCGCCCGTTTGAAGGGGCACCCACCCGCGGAACTCGAACGCCAGCTCAAGCGGGTGGGGCTTTACGCCGTGCAGGACCGTCCGGTGCGCCAGCTCTCGAAAGGCATGCTGCAACGGCTCGGGCTCGCCCTCGCCCTTTGCGGCCAGCCGCAAGTTCTGGTGCTGGACGAACCCTTCAACGGCCTCGATCCGGCATTGCTGGACGGCTTGCAGGGAATCCTCCAGGAAGAGCACGCGCGGGGCGCCACGCTGCTGATTTCCACGCACACCCTGTCGGCCATCGAACCGCTCGCCACGCACGCCGCCATCCTGCTCGAAGGCCGCCTGGCCGACCGCGGTTCGCTGGACGAATTGCGCGCGCGGCACGGCGCAGATTCGTTGGAGGCCATTTACCATCGCATCGCTCGCCGGCAACGCAGCCGCGAACGGGAGGAAGTATTCGCATGAAACCGCTTTGGTTCATTGCCACGAAGGAATTCAGCGATCGCTTCCGCAGCGGCTGGGTGATCGCCTGCACGGCGGTCTGGCTGGGGGCGATCGCTTTGACGAGCCTCTTCGGTCTGGCGCAAATCGGCCGCATCGGCGTGCAAGGCTACGAGCGCACCGTCGTGAGCCTGCTCAATCTCGTGCAATACCTCGTGCCGTTGCTGGCGCTGCTGCTCGGGCACGATCTCATCGTGAGCGAACGCGAGGAGCGCACGCTGGCCGTGATCGTGGCGGGCGGAACGGGCCGGGCGCGCGTGCTGCTCGGCAAGTTTTTGGGCGGTGTGTTGACGCTGGCGTTTCCGCTCACGCTCGGTTTTGCCATTGCGGGCACCGCCATTGGATTGGCGGCGAAGGACCGCGCGGTGGGTTCGTTCCTCACGCTGGCGTTGTCGGGGTTGATGCTGGGCGTCGTGTTCCTCGCCATTGGCCTGCTCATTTCCACGTGCTGCCGCACGCGGGTGCAGGCGCTGGTGCTGGCGCTGCTCGCCTGGTGCGCCGCCGTGTTTGTGTTCGACCTGGTGGCGTTGGGTGTGACGGTCACGACTCACTCGGCCCAGGCGGCGCAGGAGATCGAAACCGCCACGGACAACATGCACGTCAACTCCGCTGCCGACCTGCACAAAGCCTTTGCCGGCGAGGCGGAACCCCGCCCCGCGCACGCCGAACTGGCACAGCGCTCGCAAACGCTGGCGAGCTGGCTGCTCATCAACCCGGTGGATGTGTTCCGCGCCGTCAATTTACCCCAGCCCGCCGCCGTCGCGGTGCCGGTCCCGCTGGCCGCCGTGTCGGTTCTACTTTGGCTGGGCTTGGCGCTGGGCGGGGGCATCTGGAAACTACAACGAATCGACTTATGAAAACGAAAATCACCCTGGCTTGGTTGTGCCTCGCCACCCTGGCCGCGATCACCGGCGCGGTGTTGGTTGCCCATCTGCCACACGCGCCGGTCCAGGCCGCCCTCAGCGCCGCAGATCAGCAGACCTTCGTCGTCAAAGGCGTGGTCCGCAGCCTGGAGGCCAACGGCACGACGGTCCACATCGAGCACGATGAAATCCCCGGCTACATGCCGTCCATGACCATGCCGTTCACGGTCAAGGACCCGACGGAGTTGCGCGGCTTGAAGGCTGGCGACGCGGTAAAGTTCCGGCTCGTGGTCACCAAGGACGACTCGTGGATCGCGGACCTGGCGAAGCTCGACCAGGCGCCCGTCGGCTTGGCAAAACCGGCCCCCGCCGCTCCGGTCGCGGCTTCGGAGATGGAGCCCGTTGCCATTGGTTCGCCGGTGCCAGACTTCACCTTGACCGATCAGAATGGCGCGCCTTTTCACCTGCGCGACCATCGCGGGCAAGCCGTGCTGGTGACCTTCATCTACACGCGCTGCCCGCTGCCCAACTACTGCCCGCTCATGTCCAGGAACTTCGCTGCCTTGCAGGCGCGGCTGAGCAAGGAGTTCCCGGGCAAGTTCCACCTGCTGTCGGTGAGTTTCGATCCGGCGTTCGACACGCCACCGGTGCTCAAGGACTATGCCGCGCGCTACAACCGCGACGAGAAAACCTGGAGTTTTGCTTGCGGTACGCCGGCGCAGGTGGATCGCGTGGCCCAACTGTTCGGCCTGCTCTACAAACCCGAAGGCGGCGTGATCACGCACGATTTGCGGACCGCCCTGATCTCCCCCGAAGGCCGGCTCGTCCACATCTGGCGGAGCAACGTGTGGACGCCCTTCGAGGTCCAGCGCCGGGTGCGAGAGACCATGCAGCCCGCTCAACAGGCCCGCCTCTGATCGGCCACCGCGTCGCGTCTGACCCGAGGCGGCGACTTGTCGCGACCGACTTCTCCGGCGCTACGGCACCAGCACCACCTGGTAAAACCGGCGCGCGCCGCCGGCGGGGAATGTGTCCTGCCAGGAAGTCGTGCCCCCCGCCGCGACGATTTCCCCCGCGGTGTCGATCCAAGGCTCCGCCAGCGACGCGCATTGGCGCACGCGATACCGCCGTCCGGGCAGGCTGGAGAAGGTGAGCGTCACCGCGCCGTCCGGACCCACCTGCCAACTCACGATCCGCACGCCAACGGGCACCTCCGGCGGCAGGGCGTTTGCCGCGGCGGGCGTCGGTCGCGGCAATGTGAAAAAAGGCTCCGGCGCGCCGTCCGGCCAGCGGCCCTGGCTGGCGTCGTCGGTTTGCGGGCCGAAGTCCACCGCGTCCACCGGTTGGCCCAGGCTGTCGAAGAGCGCGATCGTTTCGCCGTCCTGGCTCAAGCGGAAGTTGACGTGCAACGCGCCGCCGGACTGGGTTTGTTCCGGTTGGCCGTCCGCCCAGACCAACAAGAAGCCGTGTGCTGGCACGCTGAAGCCGGCCGGCACCACGAACCGCGCCGGGTCCGCCAACGAATCGCTGAGCCGCCAGCCCGCCAGCGAAACGGCGGTGTCACCCGGATTGTAAAGCTCGAACCAATCGTCGAACGCGCCGTCCGTCGGATCGGCGAGCGTAGCCCGGTTCGCGGCCAGCCATTCGTTGATGCGGATCGCGGGCGGCGTGGCCGGCGTGCCGGTGAAGTTCACGGACAGGCTCGCCGAAGCACCGGCGATTGCCCGGCCCAAACGATCGACACCGGCGACGGTCAATTCGTTTTGGCCGGTCTGCAACGGCACGCGGAGTTCCCAACTGGTGACGCCATTCCAAGTGACGGGGCACGCGACGCCATTCACCTGGATCGTCCGCACAGCAACCGGCGCGGTGCCGCGAATCACCAGCGGATCCTGGTTGGTCGTGACGGTCGCGGTCGGGTGGGTGACGGCAAAACTCGCGCGCACCGTGTTGAGCTGGGTTTGCAGGTAGGCGCGGCGCTGGTTGATCCAAGACTTGATGCCCGCCGGGTCGGACAGCGCGAGGTTGTCCGCGCGGAAGGCGGCGTACTTGGCGTCGAGCAAGGCGTCGATTCGCGTGCCAGCGCCGGTTTTGAAGAAACCGTCGAGCGCTTCCTGCAAGGCCGCCCAGTACCGGCGCACCCAGGCCGGCGTCCGGTACAGGCGCGCGACGGTGGGGTCGTTCACGTCGAAGAGGCTGGCGTTGACGGGGTCGTTGAAGACGCCCAGGCCGACATCGAAGTCCCAGCACATCAACTTCCAGGTATCGGCCTTCGGCTTGTAGAGGAACGTGTTTTTCGCGTTCGGATTGCCGAAGGCGTCCCAGAACGACGCGAGGTCGTTCATCGCGAACGTGCGCATCCAGTGCTCCACGTCCACCACGGCTTCCACGCCAGCCTGGTAATTCGTGGTGGCGTTCACCGCGTCCACGAGCGCGAACAGGTCAGTGAAGTCATTCGCCGAACCGCGCGCCGCGCGCGGCCGCCAGTTCCAGCGGTAGCGGGCGACTTTTTTCGCGCCGCCGGTGGTGGTGAAGGCCTCGAGCGTGTTCAGGATGCACGGGTCAAGCCGGTTGCCCGCATCGTCGAATTCGTTCCAGCAATCGGTCTTGAACAGGCTGCCGTCGGCCTCGTCCGGGAACCATTCCTCGACGGTGTCGGCGCCGGGTTGCTGGACATCGTCGTAAATCGTGCCGCGGTGGAGGCCGTTGACGAACAGGTGCACGTAACGCCGATACACGTTGGGCAGACCGTACTGGTCGAGAAACCAGAACATGAGTTGCTCGCGCTGGTCGGTGGCGTCGCGGATGGGCCAGTCGAGCGTGAGGTGCGTTTCGCCGAGGAAGCGGACCGGCTTGGGGAAACTCAGGTCGTAGCCGCAAAGGTTCCCGGTGGGCGAGTCGTAGCCCGGTGCCGTGTAGGAACTGCCGCTGTAATGCGCGCCGGCGTTGTAGATGACGCGGTTCGTGCCGTACACGAACGTCGCGTCCACGTCTTCGTTGCTCATCTTTTCGCGGCCCGCCCAGAACGCGCGGCTGGCTTCGGTGATCCACAACCGGTAAGTGCCGAACGCGCTCGCGGGCGCGGATTCGCCGAACCGGACCAGGCACTCGCGGGCCGGCGCGTCAGCCGGGAAGTGCGCCGTCGCTGCGGGCTGCGCGGCGTCCGCGGCCTCGATTTGAAATGCCACCAGCGCGCCGCCCGGCTGGGCGGGGATCGCGCCGGTGAACACGCCGTCGCCCGCCAACTCGTCCGGCCCGGTGCCGTCATCGACCATCGGCACTTCAGCCAAGTCCGTCGCGGGATCGACGCGAAAGCGCAGCTTCACCGTGCCGACGCTGTCCGGGTCGGCCACGCGGGCAAACACGCGAACGGGCTGGCCGGCGGCAGGCAAAACCGGTCGATGGCTGACATCGGTGATCGTTGGGCCGGCATTTTCTGCGGCGCGGCTCGGCGGTCCGCCGGGCGTGCCCATCGTTGGCGGCAGGTTCAACCGGCCGACGGCTTCAAGGCCACCGCCGCGCAGGCGCAACAGAATCTCCGGATGCCCCCGCAGCCATTTCACGCGCGCGCGAATCGTGGCGGTCTGACCCGCCGGGATGGGCGCAGTCAGCCGCGTGCGCGCGCGGTTCGCGACGTGATCGCCGCGGTCAGACGCGACGAGGTCCAGGCAATGCGCGCTGTTGAAGCCAGCCGCGGTCGCAAGGCGGCTCAGGCGCTGCGTGCCTTGGAAGAACCAGCCGTTGGCGCCGTTCTCGAACGTGCCGTTGGCGATGCGGTTCGCGCCGTTGCCGACGCGCACCTCCACGTCGTCCACGAGCGCCTCGCCAGCGCCGAGCAGGAAGACCTGCAACTGATCGGCGTTGGGGACCGCCGGGTGCACCAGGTCAAGCACGCCGGTTGCCTCGACCAGCGTCCAGTCCGCCTGGCCGGATTCTTCGCTGTCGATCCAGTTGTCCGGCACCAACGGGTCGGCGCGCGGGTCCACCAGCTCAAGGCTGCGGCCACCGCCGTCGGCCCAGCGGCTCTGCGAAGTGGCATCGGCGTAAAGCGCCTCGGCCATCACGGCCCAGGCGGGCTCTGAACTGCCAGGCAAAACGACCGGTCGCGCCAGCGCGAGGTGTTCGCCGCGATCGGAGAGACCACCTTGAAAATCGCCCACGACCAAGCTTGCCGGCAGCTTCGGGTGACTCGCGCGAAAGCGTTCGGCATCGCGCGCAACCACCAGGTAAGCTCCCGGCGCCAATGCGCTGCCGGCCGGAAACTCGAATTCGATGCCATCCACGAATAGCCAGCCGACCAGGTCCACCACATTGCCGCCGCGGTTGTGCAACTCCACGAATTCTTCGGCGCTGTCCTCCGCGATCGGATGAAACATGATTTCGCTGATCCCGACTTCGCGGAGGAGCGGCGGCGCGTTCGCCACACCTGGCGTGGGCGCACTCAATTCGCGCAAAGCTCCGGCCCCGCGCGGCCAACGCCCGTGACTGAAACCGGTGAGTTGGGCGGCGAACTGGACGGCGTCGAGCACGCGGCTTTGGTCAGGCGAACTCAGGAACAAACGCCCGCCCGCGGCGCTCGGCGCGAAGCCGAGCTGGGCTTCGTCGAAAATCGCGAACTCGCCAGGGCCGAGCACCGTCCCGGCTGGCACGTGGAACTTCTCGGCCGTCGGCACATCGCTGAGCCAGCAACCGCTGGCGTCCAGCGGACGCGCGCCGGCATTGGCCAGTTCGATCCAGGCGCGGGCGCCTGGCGTGGGCGCCGCCAGGACTTCGTTGATCACCAGGTTTTCGAGCGGACCGGCTGGCAACGGATCGGCCATTCCCGGCGAGCCGCCTTTGACCGCGCTGGCCACCCAGGCGCGGGGATCGGCCTCGCCGTAGCTGGGGCGCGCGAGCACCAGCGAATGGCCGGCGCCGTCGGCCGCCAGCGGCCACGGCGGTTGGTCCCGGTACTCG
>JAKCAB010000446.1 GCA_021839785.1 bacterium
CGGACAAGACCAAGCCGGGCTTCAACGTGCGCATCCACCAAGTCGATCCGGGTGACACGATCCTCGGCACCGGCGGCGAGACCAGCGGCGAAGCGCAGGGCCGTTACACGGCCAACATCATTGAAAGCGCCGAAGCCCAACTGGCCGGTCTGTACGGCCCGAACGTGGCCGATCTGACCCTGGCGGTGAACGGCATTTTTGCCGTGCCCACCGTGATCAACTATGACATTGCCGCCGGCGCGCTCGGCAACTTCAACGCCAACGCCGCGCCGCCTTACGACGTTCCGGACGAGCTGATTCCGGGCATTCCCGGCCTGTCGGCCAACCCCACCGCCGCCATCGCCGGCGAGTTCCTCACCTACGTCGAGTTTCCGACCGCAGGTTACTACCAGATGGGCGTGAACAGCGACGATGACTTCCGCGTGTCGGAGGAAGAAACGCTGGCCCGTCAGTATTGCGTGGTGGAGGCGCCGGCCGCCGCGGCCGGGCCAATCGCGTCCGTGCCGGCGGTCTATGCGCTACAAGGCCAGTTCGGCGGTCCCATGCCCATCAACCCGCCGCTCGTGGCCGATGCGATCCTGGCTGACCCGATCCAGGGTTGCGACAACCTCGCCAATGCCGCAGCGCTCAAAGGCAAGATCGCGCTGATTGACCGCGGCACCTGCGGATTTGTGGTCAAGGCGCGCAAGGCCCAGGAAGCCGGCGCGGCCGCCGTCGTCATCATAGACAACATGTTGCAGTACCCGTTCACGATGGGCGCCGATCCGGTCAGCCCCGATCTGACCATCCCGGCGCTGATGATCAGCCAGGCCGACGGCGACAAGCTCAAGGCCAATATCAATGGGCTGCGCATCAGCTTGGGGTCGGATTCGGCCCCGCGGCTCGGTGAGTTCAATCAAAACGGCCGCGGCGCTTCGGACACCCTCTTCGGTTTCGTGGTGCCCAAGGCCGGCGTGTACCCGTTGCGCTGCGTGTGGCAGCAGGGCGGTGGCGGCGGCAACGTCGAGTGGTTCACGGTGGCGAAGGACGGCACCAAGACGCTGCTCAACGACAGCAAGGCCGGAGCGCTCAAGGGGTATCGCGCCCGCACGTTCGTCGCGGCCCCGACCATTGGCATTGCCAAGACGCCGGGCAACGTGGTGATCACCTATACCGGCACGCTGCAATCGGCTGACGCCGTCACCGGGCCGTGGTCGGACGTGGCGGGCTCCAGCCCGCAAACGATCCCCGCGACGGCCGCGCAGAAGTTCTATCGCGCGAAGCAGTAACCGCGCCGCAGCCTTTTGCGATCGCACGAGACCGGGCCAACGCCCGGTCTCTTTTTTTGCGTACCGCCCAGGCGAGTGTGCGCCCCGAACCAGGCTGGCAATTGGCTGAAACCTTTCCCGCGCTTCGCGTGTAGGAATGTCAACGACATCGTCAAGGCGGAGGCGAGGTTCCCGCGTTGCGGGGCTGGCTGTCTTCCGTTCTCGACGGTAACCAAACCAGAGTTATCAAGATGAAAAAGCAATTCCTTCGCGGAGTCATGGCGGGATGCTTCTGCGTCATCCTCACGTCCGCCTGCGCGCAACCGGCCCTGTCGGGCGAACTGCTCCGGGATCGCGGCGTCCCTGCGGGTTCGGCGCTGAACGCGTTGCCGCAAGGCGCGGTCGTTCACGTGCAACTCAATAACCTGCTCGGCGCCCTGGAAGGCCTCGAGCAGATCGTCGTGCCGGCCGTGCCGGTGAAGCTGCTGCCGCCGGACGCGCAGAATCTGATGCAAATGCCGCATCCGCTCCTCGCCGTCCTGGGAATGCAAGCGGTCCAGGAACCGCTCAACGAGGAGAACTTCGCCGGCAAGCTGGGTTTGGACCCGCGCGGTTCGGTGGGCTTGACCTTGTATCCCGGCGATCCCCGCCGGCTCTGGGTGCTGAGCCTGCCGGTGGCCAACCGCGACGCGCTCGCCGGCGCGCTGAACGGCCTGCTCCGGCCCACCCTGGTCGAAGACGTCAACTTGGGCGAAGGCTCGGCCGTGCGTCTGGTTCTCCAGGCGGCGGGCCAGGTGCCGGAACTGTACCTTGTCGGTTCCCAAGGCCGCGCCTTCGTTTGCGGCGACCGATCGCTGGCGCAGGCGTTGTTCAGCGCGCCCACTGCCCAGCGGCTCGACCATGACCCGTTCTTGGGCCGTGCTTTGACGGACGTGGCGGGGATGACCCTGAACGTGGTGGTGAACCCCGCTTTGCTCAAGCCGCTGGCGTTTCAACTCCAGCAGGTCCGGGTGCTCGGGCTGGCTCAACTGCACGCACGCCGGGCGCAATTGCTGGCGCAAATTCCCCCCGAGGCGCGCACGCAGCTCGAGTTGCGCCTCCAGGCGGAGTGGGGCGTGAAGGACATGAACCAGTTCGCCGATTACGCGGAAGCATTCATCGCCGCCACGACGGGGCAGATCTTCGATTTCGTGACCAACCGGCTGATCGCCTTCGAAGGCGTGTCCGTGGCGGCGGACCTCGGGTCGGCCAGCCCGACGCTCCGGCTGAACGTCTATTCGCAACGCTTCCAGCCCGAGAAATCGGCGGACGCGATTCCGCTGGCGGATGTCCGCCGGGCGATGGCCTGGCTGGGCGGCGATCCGGCGTCGTTCGAGGTGACCGGCCGCCGGCCCGCGGGGGCGCCCTCGCCAGGGATGATCGCGTGGGTGAAGGCGATCCGGCAGGAATTCGAGGCGCGCGGCTTGAAGTCCCCGTTCTTTGACCGGCTGGCCGACCTGCTGGCGCAGGAGCAACCGGTGCCGGCCGTGGAGTCGCGCGTGCCCTGGACTCTGACCACCTGCGAGTCGTTGGAACCGGCGAAGCCGCTCAGCGAGTGCAAGAGTTTCGGCGAGTACTTCAGCGAATTGCCGCGCGCGTTCGCGCACCCCGTGAAGCTCATTCCGGCCCCCGGCCTGGACGTGCTCCAATCCTGCCTGGAGGACGAGACCAAGGTCCTGAACGAGAATCGCAAGCTCGGTCAGGACTTCAACGAAGCCACCGCCGGCCGGAAGCCGTTCCTCCACGCCACCAGCCGCATGCAGGTCAGCGACGTGCAGCCGCACTTGCGGCGCTACGTGCTGGAGAACGCCTACACCACGCCGTTCGGTCTCTTTGGCTACGACCAGCACGAGCTCGTGAACCGCCGCATCTTCGCCGCCCGCGAAGCGGATGGATACGTCGTTTTTCACCAGCACGGCGAGGTCACGCACTGGCTCGCCAGTCTGGATTCCCACCAGCCCGCGGACCTGACACCGGCGGTGGCCAAGCTGCTCGATCGCGTGCCGGAAGGCGCCAACTGGTTCGCCGTGAGCCGGACGCTGTACCGCCTGCCCATGTTGGTGGATTGGGTCGCCTCGCTGGAAGACCGCGTGCACGCCGACGCGCAAGCTTACCTCGCGCAAGCCGAACAAGTCTTCGCCAAGACAGGCAACATCGAAGCAGCGCTGCCGGAATTGAACAAACTGCCCATGCCCGAGATGGTCTTCTCGCTTAACCGCGATCCGGCCACCGGCAAATTCTATTGTCTGCTGCCCGGCGGACTGGCGTTCCCGCGTCCGACGGTCGTGCCGATCCTGCAAAGACTGCTCGCCGACTTCGCGGCTCATGCGAACGAAGACGGCGGTTTGCTGTTGTACCGCCGCGTGCGGCCCGGTGTGTGCGAGGTGGCGGTGAGCCAGAACACCGGCGCGCTGGCCCGCCTGATTTCCAGTGTGGGCAATCGTTTCTTCGACGAATACTTGAGCCAGCCCGGCAAGTTGCAGGAACTCCAGACCGGCTTGGCGGCGCAGCATGACTGGAATCCGGAACGCTACGACCAGGTTTTGGTGCGCAACCCGCGTTGGTACTTCATCCAGACGCCGCCGCCGAAGCGCGTCGCCAAAGTCACGCAAGCCATCCCGGAGCGCGACGCGCAAACGCCCGCCGAACTCATCGACCTGTCCCCGTACTACAACGCGGCGTTGACCGAGTCCTGGCACGCGGGCGGCGTGGCGAACAACACCCTGGCCAACCTCCCGCGCGGTCTGCAGGAGTTCGGCGGCGTGAAGTTCGACGTGCGCGGCATCGTGCAAATCTCCGGCCAGGCCGCGGTGGAGCAACTGAACGTCAAGTTTCCGAAGGAAGTCGCCGGCATCAAGGTGGGTCGCACCGCGCACAAGCTGCATTTCTTCCACGCCGTGGGTTGGCAGTCGCCGCTGGGCACCACCGTGGCCACGTACGTGATCCATTACGCGAACGGCGAGACGCGGGAGATTCCGGTCGCCTACGGCAAGGACGTGCGGGATTGGTGGACCCAGACCAGCGAGTCCGGCGATGACCTCGCCAAACCGGTCTGGACCGGCCCGA
Source organism: bacterium (assembly GCA_021839785.1). The sequence goes on from JAKCAB010000446.1 coordinate 4,353, forward strand.
ACCTCGCGGCGCCCGACAACCCGCCGCGCGGCCTGTACCTCACCACCTGGGAGAATCCGCTCCCCGACGTGACGATCGAGAGCCTCGATTACCGCTCGGCAATGGCGAATTCCGCGCCGTTCTTGATCGCCCTCACCGTCGAGTAACGCGCATTGGGCCGTCGTAATCTGGCTTCATGCGTCGCCGGGGCCACCTGCTCCGGCGACGCCTTTTTCTCAGGCGCTCGCACCGGAAAGCAGTGTGAGTTGCGCGCAGAATTCTCTCCAAAGTTCCAGCCGAAGTGTAATGGTGAGGCGCATCTTTTCACGCCACAAATGGCCGCTATGAAATCGTCGCTGCCGAACCGTTGTTGGTTTCCGGGCTGGATTTCCTGTTCGTTCGCCGTCGCCTGGCTGGCGATGGGCGCGGCGTTCGGCGGTGACGCCACCACCGACGCTGCCCCGGTCAAAGTCAGCGCCGGCACCGAAGTCGTCCGCGTCTGGAAACCAGGCGAACACCTGTTCGTGAAAGGTGAACTGGGGCTCTCGACGGCTCAACTCAGCACCCTGGCGGAATGGCTCGAGGCCAATGCCACCAACTGGGTGGTGGTGTTGCTGGACAGTGCCGCGGGCGAGACTTACCGCACCGCCGACGGCCGGACGTTCACCGGCATCGAAGCGGTCAACTACGCGCTCGGCCAGGGCTTGATGGGGCAGACGACGTTTGGCCAGTCCGTCGATGCGCGCACCGGCGAGCGCAACGCCTGCTTCTTCGCGCTTTTCCTCAAGGACCGCCGCTTCTCGTACTACGGCTCGGACGCGCAGGACCGCCGCGGTTTGGGCGAAGACAACTGGATTGGCAATCTCGACGCGCCCGCCATCCGGGCCATGCGCAGCGGTGGTCGCATCGTGGACGCGGTCAAAGACACGGTCAAAAACATCGAGAACCGCCTCACCGCGCGCATCGAGGCGGAACGCCGCGAAGTCGCGCGCCGGGTGGCCGAAGAGCAGGCGAACCGGGCGCGCGTGCAGGCGGAGGCCGAGAGCCAGGTCAAGGCCGTCAACGCCGACCTCGCGTTGCTCCAGCAGCGCACCACCGACCTCAGTCGCGGTCGCTCCGAAATGACCGGTGACCTCGCGCGGCTCGACTCGGCAGCTTACCAGGCGCCCGTGGCGGAGGCCGGGCGGTTGCTGTCCCGTGGCGAGTACGCGAAGGCCCGCCAACTCGCGGGCGAAGTGCAGACCCGCATCCGCCAGCAACTGCACCGGCTCGATCAATTCGCCGAAGACGCCTCGCGACTCGAAGAACTGGGCGGCCGTTACCAGACGCTTTCGCAGGCGCGTTACGCCAGTTCCGCGCGCAAGCCGCTCGAAGTTGCGGCGGAAAATCTCAAAGCCGCCCGGGCCGAGCACGCGCGGGGCGACTCGGCTTATGTCGGCCACCTGGCCGCGGCGCAGGAAGCCGTCCGGGCGGCCAACGCGGCCATGCTCTCCGTGGAGCGCGCCGCGCAAGCCGCCTTGGCCGTCGGGGCGCTGGTCGGCAGCACGACGTTGGCAGGGCTGGGCTTGATCGGCCTGTTCCTGAATCGCCGTCGCCTCAAGCCCAAGCGCGAAGCCGAAGAACTGCACGCCACCTGGACGCGCGGCTTGCGGGAAAAGACCGATGCCTTGTTCGCCTTGCTCGATCGTCGCGCCAAGGTGGTCGGTTCATCGGCGGTGGAAGCCGGGCAGCGGTACGACGGCGAAACCCTCCCGCTTTGCCAGCGGATCATCCAGGACGTGGACGAACTGTTCATCATGTCCGCGTGCGCGGATCGCGTGATGAGCCAGGCGCAGGCATTGCTGGCGGCGCGGTCGCTCGGAGGTCGTTTTGTAAACTCCTTTTCCCGCCGTCGCTACCGGCGCGTGCTCCGCCTGCTGCGCGACGAGCCGATCGTCTTCAAACCGGCGGAGGGTCTGGAGTTGATCGTGCGCGGCCAGCGGACGGAGCGCGACCGCCTGCTCGGTGACCGCGCCTCGTACGAGCCGTTCGCGATGACCTTTCAGCAGTTGATCGAGGCGTTCAACGAGCGGGCAGGGCGCGCCCTCGCCAACCTCGACCTCGTCGAGTCCAGCGTGGTGGATTGCACCCGCGCGGTGGAGTCGGCGCAGGCGGACACCGACGCTGCCGCCGGCGCAGAAGACGACCTGGCTGCGGCCGCGAAAGAAGACGGTTTGCTGCGCCTCGACGCGGTCTTCACCCGCCTGTTGCCCGAAGCGCGCAACGAAATGGCTGAAGCGCTCAAGCAGGCGCTCAAGGATCCGGTGGGCGCTTCGCGCACGCGCGCCGCCAAGGCGAAACGACAGGCGGCCGACGCCGCCAAGCTGGCCGCCATCGCCCTCGCGGTCCGGAAAGAAGGCGTGCCCGCGTTGGGGCAGCACGTGCAGGCACTCACGGCGCAAGGTGTTCACGCAGGTTGGATCGGAGCGGAAGCGCGGCGATTGTCGGATGCTGCGGACCAGCTTGCCAACGCCGCCCTCACCGAGTCTGCCGCCACGGGCATTGCCGCCTGGGAGGCTGACTGGCGAACTTTGAGTCAACGGGCCAGCAAGGCCGTTGAACTCGACGCGCGTCGTCGAGGCGAATCGCACCAAGCCCTCACCAAAACCGAGGCCGCCATCGCCGAAGCCCGGCAGGCGATTGGCGAGGCGTTGCACCTCGATCCCGCGAGTTGTCTGCGCGAGCAAGGTCGCGATCCGAGCGAGGTGATGACCAAAGCGGGCGAACACCTCGCCGCGGCATTGGCTGGGTTGGAGCGCGGCGACGTCGATGCGGCCGAGAACGCGCTGAACGCCGCCGCGAATCTGGCGCGCATCGCTGGCGAGATGGCGGCGTCGGCGCGGCGTATTCTGTCGGCTCAGCCCGAGACCGTGCATTCGCTCCGCAACGAAACCGAGCGCCTGACTGGCCTTGTTGCCAACCATCGCACCATTTTGAAGGGGATCATCGAACGTTACGCCGCCTCCGTCTTGCGGCTTGGCGCGGGCGACCCGGCGCATCCGAACGCCAATGGCACGGTCGAGGACAATGTCGCCGAGACCGAATCGGCGCTGGCCACCGCCCGCGAAGCGGTTGACCAGGCAGAACTCGATTTTCGCGCGGCCAGGCTTTTCCAGGCTGCCGCGCGCTGGGATCAGGCCGCCGGCGCGAACGCGCTGGCCGAACACCGCCTTGCCGAAATCGCCGAGAAGGCCAAACGCCTCGAGGCGGCCGAGCAAGGCAATGCGACCGCCGCCAAGGCGCTGGCCGGTCGGTTGGACGAATGCGATCGGCTTGTTGCCGCCGCCACGACGATGACGCCGACGATTCGCTTGATGGCGTCGGCGAAGCAGCGATTCGCCGCGGTGCGTCCGCAGGTCGGCGCGGAGAAAGCCGATCCATTCCTGGTGGCCACGGAATTGAACGGCATTGGCGCCGCGTTGGACGAAGTGGCGGACAAGGCGCGGTGTGATCGCGACGTGTTCGAGGAGGCGGAGCGCAGCGTCCGCGCGGCCACGGTCCAGGTCACGGAGTCGCGACGGGCAGCGAGCGATGCGGGCTCCGTCTCCGTGCCCAGCAGCCCGGCGATGCAAACCGCGCTCGGCCGGCTGGAACGGTTAGCGGAAGATTTGGGCCGAGCGACGGCCGAGTTGGCGCGGCCGCATGGCGATTGGCAGGCGCTCGATGCCGAGGCGGACCGGATCACCAACGAGGCGGCGCAAGTCACGGCGGAGTTGCGCGGCGAAATCGAGCGTGCCCGGGCCGCGGGCAACGCGCTCACGGCCGCGGCCAGCGCGGTGAGATTGGCGGG
>JAKCAB010000341.1 GCA_021839785.1 bacterium
GAACCGCTCGTGGTTCGCAGTAGGTTGCTTGCGAGGAAAAAGTGGATTAGCTCGACTCGCCGCCCCAAGCGTAATGGCGGGCGCCATGAACGAAGGCAGCAACAGCGGGACGGCCAGCTTGGCGAGACGGTTGATGTAGGGCCGAGATTCAGGAAGACAACCCATACACACGCCCTAGCTCTTGTTGCCAGCCTGCTGCAATTCAACCTCAGCCTGCAGCCAGTGCTCGAAATGGCGCCCTGCCGGACAGCCTTCCTGCTCCCAGAGGTGGTAAGCGCGAACCGCAATTTGCTCGCGGTTTGGAGCGCCCTGAGCGGTAGCGGGGGGTGTCTGTGGGTTGGGCTCTTGGGGGGATTGCTTCCGTTTTTTCATTCGTAGGAGCGCGTTAGGGTGCATTGCACTGCAAGTAGCCGGCGCGGGGAATCACAATGGTGCCCGGTGGCTATTTAGAGTGCGCTTGGGAACGCAGGGGCTGCGGCACTCGGCGGAGTTTCCGCGGTTGATGGGTGCGGTGTGAACCGGTTGATGCCAGGCGCGGAACACCCGCGACACTGTATCGTCCCCGGCTGTGATTCCGGCCGGCGCTGACTGCCCGAATCGGCGTCACGACCTCAATCTGCGTCCGCCCGAAAATCATAATGCACGCCGCTATCAACAACATGAAGAGTATGCTCATACTCACGATTTCGGTTGCAGCCTTGTCGGATCGGGCCGGTTCGGCACCGGATCGCAAGCGTTGCGGCGCGGTTCGGGCAGACTGGCCGTCCGTTTCGCCCGGGTGCCGGCGGGATGGTCCTCACACTGCAAGGCGTATTGTTTCACTCCCAGGAAAGTCATGCCCCCCTTCCGCGCCAACTCGTCCAGATAGGCTTCCGTTTCACTGCGGCCAGGTCGGGCGTAAGCGCAGGGAATCACCCACCCGATGGCCGCTTCCTGACCCCGCTTGGCCGCGATCCAGCCGGCGGCCCATGGTTTGACCGCAGGCGGAAGCTCGGCTGATCGGGCCTGGCAGAATACCACCACATCGGCTCGACGTGCCTGGTCGGTAGCGGCCAAGGCCAGTTCTGGTTCCAGCAAATCGGCATACCGACAGGAATGCCACTCCAGGCGGCAGGCCCGGCAGAAGTCATCCAGGAGAGCGGTCAGATGCCAGAGGCAGACAAACGCCGATTCGTTTTGATGCACCATCAAGATCCGCACCGGGCCGGGCGTTGGCCTCATGGGCACGGCGCGGGTTGGTTCGGAGTTGGGCGTATTCATGGAGCGAGTGGTGGAAGATCAGGGTTGGGTGGCAGCCAGCACGGCCTTCGCCAGCACCGGTTCGGGTTGCACGCCGACGAATTGGCGCACCACCCGCCCGTCCTTCAAGAGAATCAAAGTCGGAATGCTGCGGATATCGAACCGCGCCGCCAGTTCCGGGGCTTCGTCCACGTTCACTTTGGCGACGGTGACCTGTTCGCCAATGCGACCGGCCAGGTTCTGAAGAATCGTGGTCTGCATTTGACAGGGACCGCACCAGGGCGCCCAGAAGTCCACCAACGCCACCCCCGTGGAGGTCACCTCGTCGAACAAACACGCATCCAGCGTCAGAATCGTTGGCGATGGAGATGAAATGTTCATACGTTCAAAACACTTTCATGGTTTGCATCTCCCGTGCCGGAATCCGGCGCAGGTTCAACAAGTCGTATTTGGCTCCTCATTTCCCGTGCAAATAGCGCCAATCCCAATTCCCCAAACGCTACCCCGAACGGCGAGGTGCCACGGCCAAGCGTAGCAAGCCGTGTTGCTGCAACGTTGCAGCACGTTTCAACGCAACGGTGGAAGTTGCGCCCGGAAGCGCGTCCCCCGAAATCGCAACCGCGCCCAGTGCGTGCCTTTGGCCACGGCCGAACCGATGCCCTCGGCTGGCACAACATGTGCGGCACCTGTCAGGTGTGTGGTGTTAGTGTCCAAACCTGTCGCGCGCGCGACTTATTGCACTGCTGGTGGCCCTCTGATTAAGGTGTTATGCCACTCTTTGAATACCAATGCCGCCATTGTGGCCATCGATTCGAACGCCTGGCCAAGTCTGTCAAAGACAGACCACGCGAGTGCCCCCATTGCGGAGCGGCGCATCCGATTAAGCTGTTGTCTCTGTTCGCCCCCGCAAACCCGGCTTCGGCCTCGACTTGTCCGGACGGGACATGTTTCACCGGCGCCTGTCCGAGGCCCAACTTCGGGAGGAACTAAAATGCGTACGGACCTGCCATTGACAGGCTCCGATTGGTCGGGAGGCGCATCGATTGCCGGCGGAGTGGATTCGCCCGCCCGGCGCGTTGCCGGAAAAGGAATTTCTCAGCCTGTGCATTCGCTGTGCCGAGTGCATGAAGGTCTGCACGACCAACGCGTTGCAACCGGCGTTGTTCGAGACGGGGATGGCCGGCGCATTTTCGCCTCGCTTGATACCGCGGATGGGCTACTGCGAGTATAACTGCACGCTGTGCGGTCAGGTTTGCCCGACCGGCGCGATCCAACGGTTGTCGTTGGCGGAGAAACAGACCTTTGTCATGGGCAAGGCGGTGTTCGACCCGGAGGTCTGCTTGCCGTATGCCCGGGGCGAGTCGTGCATCACCTGCGAGGAACATTGCCCCCTGCCCGAGAAGGCGATCCGGTTTCGCGAAGTCGCGGTCACCCGCCCAACCGGCGAGCGCGTGGTCGTCAAGCAGCCATTCACCGTACTGCGCCTGTGCATCGGCTGCGGCATCTGCGTCGCCAAATGTCCGGTCGAAGGTGCCCCAGGCGTGCGGCTCCTGCGCGCGGACGCGGTGCCCGCCATCGTCCGGAAGGACTACGAAGCACTCGAAGCGTCCAACCCAGCCGGTTCCGCTCCCAACGGGAAGGGACCGGGCTACTGAGCGAGACCATGCCGGCCATTTTCAGGCGCGTCGTGGGGGCACTTCCAAGCGTTTGATCCAGCGCCAGACGGTCGTGCGGTCCACGCCAGCGCGGCGCGCCGCCTCCGCCTTGTTGTGGCCGCAGGCGGCCAACAAATTTGAGAGCTCTTCCGGGGAGTTGATCCGCACCGCCGCTTTGCTGCCACACCTCGACCGCGCTCCCGTGGGCGAACGACTGGCCTGCTCGCAAATCTCCCGGCGTAGTTCGGTCATCCGAATCTCCACCGGCAGATCGAACAGCCCGATCTCCGGCCCCTGGCAGGTGACGAAGGCGTGTTCGACGGCGTTTTCCAACTGGCGCACGTTGCCCGGCCAGCAGAAGTCCATGAGAATGCGCCACACATCCGCGGAAAGCCCGCTGATCGTCTTGCCGGTTTCGAGGTTGAACCGCTCCATGAAACACTTCACCAGTGGCGGAATGTCTGACTTCCGCTCGCGCAGCGACGGCACCTGAATGGGGAACACGTTCAGCCGATAGAATAAGTCCTCCCGGAACTGCCCCTCCGCCACCCGCCGACGCAAGTCCCGATGCGTGGCCGCAATCACGCGCACGTCCGCCCGGCGGAGGTGGTTCTCGCCCACCCGCTCGAATTCATGGTGTTGCAGGACGCGCAGCAGCTTCAATTGGATGAGCGGGCTGAGATCCCCAATCTCGTCCAGAAACAACGTGCCGCCATCCGCCAATTCGAATCGTCCCGGTTTGTCCTTGATCGCGCCGGTGAACGCGCCCCGGACGTGGCCGAACAATTCGCTCTCGAGCAACGTTTCGGGCAGCGCCGAACAGTTCACCTTGACCAGCGGTTTCTGCCGGCGCGCGCTCTCGAAGTGGATGCCTTCCGCGACGAGTTCCTTGCCGGTACCCGTTTCCCCCAGGATCAGCACCGTGGCGGAGGATTCTGCCGCCAGCCGGATGTTCGCCCGCACGGCCTCCAAGGCTTCGCTGTCCCCGGTCAGGCGCGTCACGGTGGCGCCGCCCAAACGCGAACGCAGCCGCGACCCTTGTCCTTGGAGCGCCTTGAGCGGACGCAAATCCGTGAAGCTATGCACGGCGCCGATGGGTTGGCCCTGGCCGTCCCGCAACGGACGCACGTTCCGCAACACCGGCACCAACCCACCGTCCGGCCGCTCCAGCGTGCATTCCCTGGCCTCCGCGATCGCTGCGGACGAATCCGGGGTTGCCCGCTCATCGGGGGCGGCGGCCGCCCGACAACGCAGCGTACGGCAATCCTGCCCCAGAACCTCCGTCCGCCGGTAGCCGGTCAGGATCTCCATCGTGCGATTCCACATCTGGATACGCTGCTGCAAATCGGTCACGACCACGCCGCTGGGAAGCGTCTCCAGGATGGCCTGCCAGTCCAGCTTCATGCGGTGCGTTCGGTCGCGTAATCGGCCAGCACGCCCCGCAGCCGCGCCTCCAATTCCAGGAAAGACGGCATTTGTTCCAAGCGGTCAATCGGGACGCCGCCGTGGAAGAGCATCAGTGTTGGCACCGTGAAAATGCTGTAACGTCCCGCCAGTTCAGGACGGTCGTCCAAATTGATCTGGGCAATCCGCACAGCGCCTTCCAATTCGCGGGCGAGTCTGGCCAGCAATGGGGCGAGAATCTGGCATTGGCCGCACCAGGAAGCATAGAACAGCACCAGCACCGGCTCGACCGCCGACTTGATCACGCGCTCGAACCCGGTGCCGGGGTTTTCAAGTACTGTTTTCATAGGTCCGTCTCCCGTTAAGGCTGCTATTAACCGAACCGGCAGCGGCGGAAAAGTTGCACGCACCGCGTGCCAGGGCATCAACTGCCGCCACGGGCATGCTCCGGGGGCGAGCCGGTGCGCAACCATGCCGCCGGCATTCCACGACGAGTTCCAGACGCCTGGCGGTGGCATCTCGTCGTCGATTCATTGGCGGTTCTCATCTCCGCTCTCCTGCCTGAGGTGATGTTCGTGGTGCGAGTGATGATGGTGGTGACCGTGTCCGTGGTCGTGATGATGCCCGTGGTGTTCGCACCCGTCCGGCGGGCATACCAACCGACCTTCCAGGTAGGCGGCCACCAGCGCCGGCACCGACGCATTCGGAGGCCCCGCCCGCACCGCGATGCCGTGGTGCGCGAACAGTCCCAGCGCTCGGTGGCCAATGCCGCCCGCGATGACGACCTGGACGCCCAGCTCCCGCAGCCAACGTGGAAACAAGCCGGGCTGGTGTTCGGGTGCGGACACGATTTCGGTGCGCAAGGTCAGCTTTCGTTCGGCGTCCACTTCCACCAACGCAAACTCGCGGCAGCCGCCGAAGTGGCCGTGCAGGCAGCCGTTTTCATAGGGAATGGCGATTTTCATACTTGAGATTGTGAAGCGTTTGCGGGGGCGTCGCTGCGCGTCCCGGTCTTTGGCGTAAAGAGCAGCGGAAAAACGATGTCGCTGGTGCAGCAGGGCAACCACACGGCCAGGAAAAGAAACACGGCAATCAGCGCTCCGTCCGCCAGACTCACGACCGGCCCCAGCGCCATCGTGATGTGGAACAACGAAGCCCAGGTGCTCACGAACACGTGACCCGCGTGCGGGAATTTCGTGTGGGGCCACAGGAAACCAATGAGAATGCCGCCGCCGGCAAGCGGATTGACCAACCACCACTTTTCGATGAAGCCCAGGTGCAGCCCCCGATTCGGCAACGCCAGGAGCCACTCGCCCGCGTAAGGCAACAGGCAGTCGCTCAGCGTGGCGATGCCGACCGAGCCGAAGTAGCCGATGGCGAGCGTCGCCCAAAAGCCGCGCCCGCGGTGCCGTCGAAACATGGCGGTGGTGACCAAGGCACTCAGCAGCACGTGCAGCGGATGCAACGTCCAGAACAGCGCCACCGAGAGCGACCGAGGCGCCTGGGACGAAACCAGCACCGCCAACAGGAATACGCCGCTCAAAGTGCCAAGCGCCGTGAACGGCACGTGCGCGCGGAGTTCCCGCCAGACCACGCTCAACCGGCGATCCGCGTTCGTCTCCGCGAGGCTCGCGCCCGCCGTCGTTTCCCGGCGCGTTTGGGTGCAGTCGGCCTGGCCGAAGGCCGGCAGGCCGAGTTGGGCTCGTTTCCAGCCGGGCAGGCCGGTGATGCGAAACCAGTGGCGCGGATTGCCCCGCTTCCCCAACCGCGAGGGGAACTCCCGGTCCGGATTTTGCGCCCGCCTGGATTGACCGGAACCGGCCTCGCTGGCGGTGACCTTTGTGCGCTCGGGTTTCATGTCGAGGTTCGGTTGGAAGTTTGGTGCTTCACGGCGTGGCCGCCGCCGGCGCTTTGCCGGCGAGTTCCCGGAGCAATTCCGGTGTGATTTCGGTGGCGGTCAACAACCGCCCGCCGTGGTGATCCTGCCGGAAACGCTCTGCCGCTTCGCGCCCGGCAACCGGCACCAGCGCCTGGCCCATCGGCCCCACCACGTCCGATCCCATCACGAAAATCACCTCGCCGATCGGGGTGCGCCGCTGCGTGTAGTATTCCGTCACCCACGCGTCGCGGCTGCCGGCGCCGCGCGGGCTGTGGCGCCACGCAAACAGGCAACGGGGACAGCAGAAACGCTCCTCGGCGCCCGCCTCGGTGGTGGCGCCCGCCACCCAGCGCGGGTGATCGTCCACCAACATGCCGCACTTGGCGCAGCGCGCGCCTTGCGGGCTGCAGCCGGTGGCGAGCCAGATCACCGCGGCGATGACCGGCAGGAACTTCGATGGCTTTGCGTTCATGATTCAAATCTCCCCAAACACGGATACGCCGCCGGAGCGGACGAGGTAACTCACCACCGGAAACGCACCGCACGCCAGGACGCCCGCCCAGGCCAGGGCGGACCACCGAGCCAGGATTTTCTGGAATTGGCGGGCCAGCGCCGGGTTCCCGCCGGCGCCGCGATTGAGCTCCACCACCCCGAGTCCGAGGCCGGTCACGGTCGCGGCGAACAGCGCACCGAACAGCGGCCAGCCCAGCCACCCGCCTTGCGCGTGAAACAGGCAGAACGGACACAGATGCCCCGGCGTGGCCAGGGCGTAAGGCGCCACCACCCCCATGACGGCCGGCACCGCCAGGACCGCCGCCAGCGCGGACAAAACCGCGGCCAGCAGCGTCGCCCCGCGCCCCGGCCGACGCCAGGTCGCGAGGCCGGCGCTCAAGGCCAGCAGCGCAGCCGCCAGGCCGAGTCCGCCGGCCCAGTTCGGCGACACCACCAGCTTCGCGGCCTGGGTGTTGATGGCGACGTCGTCCAGCCACACCGAACAGCACGACGCGATCACGCTGAAATCGAGTTCGCGCGCGAAGCGGACGGCAAAGACGAAGTCCATCGCCGCCAGCGGCCCCACCACGAGCAGGGCGAGGCATTTGCGGCGAGTCAGCGCCGGCGTTTCGAGCCGGAGATCGAACCGGTGGAGCACCCCCCACAACCTGCAGGCCACGGCGGCCAGCGCGCTGGCCAGCAACCCCGGATAGCCGCTGCGGGTGGAGGCCAGCACGCCGAACGCGCACATGGCCCCGCGAATCCCGCCCACGAGGTGGTCGGCGACGAAAACCGACAGCGCCAGTCCGAGGATTTCCACCAGCAGCGCCACCTGCATGACCGCCGCCACCAGTTCCGCCCGGCGTTCCAGCGCGAGCTGCGCTTCGCTCGATTGGCCCGCCCGCCAACGCCAGGCGATGGCCACGCCCAACCCGGCGCCCAATCCACAAAGCGCGGCGGCCACGGCAGACTGCACCAGGCGGGCCAGAATCCAGAGGTTGAGAAAGTTCGTGGACATGGGGAGTTCTCAGGTTTCGATCGCGCCGTCCACGAGTCGGAGCCGGCCGTCCACGCGCGGATCGTTCACCAGGCGCAAGTCGTGCGTGGTCGCCAGCAGGGTCCGGCCTTCGGCGCGCAGCTCGACCAGCATGTCCACCAAAAGCTGAACATTCGCGGTGTCGAGCGCGGCCGTCGGTTCGTCGAGCAACAAGATGGGCGCGCCGCCCAACAAGGCGCGGATGATGCCGGCGCGCTGGCGTTCGCCCGCGGAGAGCCGCTCGACCGGCGTGCGCGCGAAAGCGCCGAGACCGAATCGTGCCAGCAGCTTCTCCGCCTGCCGGCAAACCGCCGGTGGCGGACCGCCTGCCGGCACGAACGGCAGAACGAGGTTTTCGGCCAGGCTCAGGCCCGCCACGAGCGCGAATTCCTGGAACACCATGCCCACGCCGTTGCGGCGGACGAGCGAGCGGTGATGGTCGCGCAGGTGCGTG
>JAKCAB010000147.1 GCA_021839785.1 bacterium
TCACATTCCAATATCACGAACCGCCCCTTTTCCGGCTTTCCCGGTGCGCCACTTTCCCCAGCGGCTTACCGCCCCGGATTCCGCCAGCGGTGGCCGCCATCCCACACGAACCTCCAGGCGGGGGCGCAAAACCGGTTTGGAAACCGGCGCGCCGGTGACGAGCGCCGGGCGCTGAGCCGTGGCGGTGGGGAGGATCGCTGCGGGGATGGAGGGCTCGGCAAGCGCCCCGCCCGACCCGCTACTGGCTCGTTACGGCCAAACCTCGGGCCTGGCCAGGCGCTGCCCAGTCAGGCCAATACGCTCTGCACTCAGCTAAACTGGGCTGGCGGCCGAACGACAGAACTGAGCGACGCGGGCGACCCAGCGCGTCCGCATTGGCAACTGACGTGGCCCGCCCGCGTTCGCTCCAGTGATCTTGCTGGCCGATGTCATTTGCCCTTCACAATGAGAACGATGGTCAGCCCGACGATAGCCAAAGTCAGGATGGCGAGTACTGCCGTCAGCCAGATGAGAATCTTGCTGCTGCGCTCGTGTGCAAGTGCAACCCTACCCATCATCGACACCATACGCTTGGTAGCATGTATGAGGCTTTCCTCGACCGGGCGATTCGGCGTGATTGCCTCCTCATGCACGTCACAGATCAACTGCTGAACGGATTTCCTAAGATCGTTGTTCGTCTGACGTTCAGCTTCCTTTCTGCGCGCGGGATCAGTCTGGGAAAGCGATGCCTCGCCGGGAGCTTCTAAATCAAGCCTCTTCCATTTTGTGTAGTCGCACATATGCGTCGAAGGTTTCACGGCCAACAGTGATTGAACTGCAAGCGGCTTAACCCAACCAATCGCCGGGAATAAGCCGCAAAAAGCTGCTGTTTATCCCCGAAACGCGAATTCCCGGTGGCTTGCACGTTAGCCGTCGTGGTCATTTCGTCTCCTGCTTTCGGTCTGCCGGTGGCCGCACTGTCTCCGGCGGATGATTCGTAGCGAGGTAGCGCTGAATGGCTGCCTCGGCAACGATGGCATCATACTCGTCTCGACGCTTCGGTGGCCAATACATCCTGTCCACTGCCTCGCGAAATGCATTCGTCGAACTCAAGTAAGTAAACGTAGCCTTCGCCTTCTCCTCGCCGTGAGTGATGCTGGTAGCTATGTATTGGCTCGTGATGTGGTTCTCCACCATCATGACCCAAGCCTCGGCAAAAATCCCACCCGGCTCTTTAGGCCCGCGAATCAACTCGCGGTCGTATCGCCAAGTCTGGCCCGTGACCGTGTCAATGCGATAGAGCGCACTACCAGTCCGTACTATCCCTGCTTCATCTTTGATGTCCATCGGGCCAGTGAATAGCTGATAACGACCAATCTCATTTGTCTCGGCAGCATGTGCAGCGCAGCAGGCAAAGAGAACGACCGACAAGAGTTTCAAGATGCGTTTCATCATGGTTGTGTTGTGGTGCGTGATGCGAACGACGGCTAACAGTTATTGAACCGCATGCGGCTTAACCCGGGTTTTCCGGGGTTAAACCGCAAAACGGGGGGTGTTCTGCGGTTTAACTCGGGTAATCGCCGGGGATAAGCCGCAGGAAGCTGCGGTTTATCCCGGAAACGCCAATGCCCGGAGGCTTGCACGGTGCAGCCACGCTTGCGAAATCGCCGGCGTTTGGCAAGCGGGAACGCCGGTCGGGAATCAAGACCCCGTCATCCGCTCCAATTCCGCGACGCGCTGTTGCACTTGAGCGCGCGTGGTCTTGGTGGTTTTTGCGAGGCCAAAACCTTCGCAGCAAAACGAGGCCACCACACTGCCGTGAATCATCGCCGGGCGGAGGTTCTTTTCGATGCCGCCTTTGGCGCTGGCGAGGTAACCGATCAGCCCGCCCACGAAGGAATCGCCGGCGCCGGTCGGATCCACCACCTTGGCCAACGGATAGGCCGGGCACAGAAACAACCCGCCCGGACCGGACAGGATCGACCCGTGCTCGCCTTTTTTCACGATGACGAACCGCGGTCCGAGCTTGTGAATCTTCCGCGCGGCTACGATGACGTTGTCTTCCTTGGTGAGCTGACGGGCCTCGCTGTCGTTCAACACCAGCGCATCCACGCGCTTTAAGAGCCGCAGCAAGTCGGCCAGCGCGATGTTTAACCAGAGGTCCATCGTGTCGGCGATGACGAACTTCGGCCGGCGCATCTGGTCGAGGACGTGGTGTTGGAGCGCCGGGGCGATGTTCGCCAGCAGCACGAACGGCGTCTGCCGGTACGACGCGGGCAGCTCGGGCTGGAAGGTCTCGAACACGCCCAGCTCGGTCTTGAGCGTGCGGCGGTTGTTCATGTTCACCTCGTACTCGCCGGCCCAATGAAAGGTCTTGCCGTCGGCGATCTGGAGGCCTGCGAGGTCGATCCCGTGCTTGCGATAAAGCTGGAGGTAACGCTTCGGGAAATCGCTCCCCACGATCCCAACCAGGCGGACCGGGGCAAAGAAGCTGGCGGCCACCGCCGCGTGGCTGGCCGAGCCGCCCAGCAGACGCGGATTTTCCGCCTTGGGCGTTTTGATCGAATCGAGGGCCGTGGAACCGACAATAAGTACGCTCATGATGGTAATGGATTTCAGATGCCAGATGCCAGATGCCGGATGCCGGATGCCGGCAAACTGCCGTGCGGGTGGCTTCAGGACGCCGCGGAGGCTAGGCGCTCGCGAAATTGACGGCAAGCCCCGGCGATGTCCGGCGCGTTGAGGATCGCCGAAACCACGCAAATCCGCCGCGCGCCGGCGGCCAGCACGGCGTCGAGGTTTCCAAGGTGGATGCCGCCGATGGCGAACCACGGGATCGTGAGGTGCGCCGCCGCCCAGCGCACGTAATCCAAGGTGACCGGTGGCCGGCCGGGTTTGGTGGGCGTGGCGAACACCGGTCCGATGGCGACGTAGGCGGCGTCGGCGGCCACGGCGCGTTCCGCCTGTGCCGGCGCGTGCGTGCTCAGGCCGATCAGCGGAGCGTCTTCGGTGGGGCAAGACTCCATCGAGCCGGTCAACTGCGAGACCTGAGTAAACCCGGCGTCGAAAAAGTCCTCCTGGCCGAGATGGCAAATCGGCGCGCCAACGGCGCGGGCGACCTCGAGATGGTCATTGATCACCAGCCAGACACCCGCGCGCTCGGTCACCGGCAGGAGGCTTTCCGCCAGGCGCTGGACCTCCGGCGCCGGCCGACCTTTGGCCCGAAGCTGCACCAAGTCCGCCCCGCCATCGCAGAGCTGGCGGGCGATGTCCACCGGCTGCCGGCCGTGCAAATAGCCGGTATCGACGAACGTGTAGAGGCGGCAAACGGAAAGCGGTTTCATGCGCGTCGCCATTGTCGGGAAGCCGGTCGCCGGGCGCAAATCCGATCGGCCCCGCGCGTGACAGGCACAATTCGGCATTGTCTATCTGCCGGCGGGCCGATTAGCTTCGCCTGACTGCGTGTTGTGAGAACCCCGATCGACAGAGCGGCGGCGAAGCCCGGTTTCCGGCGGGCGACCCGCGGACATTGGGCCGGTCGCGGTGCCCGCGGCGCCCTGGCCTGGTGCCTGGGCGCAATGCTGTTCGCCGTAGCCGCCCGCGCGGAACTGCAGTTCGACGTGTTCGTGGGTTACGGCAGCGGCGGGGGCAGTGACGGGATCGTGCGCGAGGCCGGATGGTTTCCCGTCGCCTGCGAGGTCTTCAACGACGGCCCCAGCTTCGACGCGGTGTTCGAGTTGTCTTCGCGGCAGATTGGCGGAGGTCAGGTGCGCCGGCTGGCCATCGAGTTGCCCAACAACACGCGGAAGCGCTTCTCCTTCCCGATCTTTTCCGGTGCCGGCCGTTACGCGAGCTGGGACGCGCGACTGTTCGACGCCAAAGGCAAACTGCGCGCCGAGCGCACTGACCTGCGCACAAAAGATCTGGGCTGGGAGACCTTTCTGATGGGTGGACTGGCGCGGTCGTTCGGCGGGCTGCCGGCGTTTCCGCAGGCACGGAACAATCGTCCGGATCAGCAGCCTTCCGTGGCGCGGCTCACGACGGATCAGTTTCCAGACAACCCGATCGCGCTTGAAGGTCTGGACGCGTTGTACCTCGACAGCGAGAAGGCGCTGGAATTGAAGGTCGGACAAGCGCAGGCGCTCGTGGACTGGGTGCTGGGCGGCGGTCATTTGATTGTGGCCCCGGAGCAAATCCAGGACATCACGAGCACGCCGTGGCTGGAGGCGTTGATGCCGGTGACCTACACCGGCCTGATTACGAACCGCAGCAACGGCGCGTTGCAGTCCTGGTTGCAGACCGGCGCGGAACTGCGGGCCGAGCGCAGCGGCGGGCAACCGCCGGCGGGGATTTACCCCACGCAGCCCCAGCCGGGGCGTCCCCGTCCCGGCACGACTGGCCCGCAGGGAAACGGTTACGCGAGGCTGGCGGTGGATGCGGACTTCGAAAACGCCGAGCTGCCGGTGTTTTCCAGCCAACGAGGCGACGGCGAGGCGAACTTGAACCTCAACGGCCGCCCGCTGGTGGTGACGGCGTCGCGCGGGCGCGGCCTGGT
Organism: bacterium; assembly: GCA_021839785.1. The sequence continues at coordinate 4,535 of JAKCAB010000147.1, forward strand.
GACGGCGCTGGCGTTCAGTCCGGAGCGCGAGCCGTTCCGGTCGTGGAAGAACAAGGCGTGGTTTTGGGCGCGGCTGGTCGGGCTGCCGGCGGACTGGTTCGGCGAGACGGCGCGCAATGTCTATGGCGGCTGGAGCCTGGACTCGGTCTTCGGCGCGATGATCGAAACGCGCCAGGTGCACAAGCTGCCGGTCGAATGGCTGCTGGCCTTGCTGGTGGTGTACCTGGCGGTGATCGGCCCGTTCGATCGTTGGTTCTTGAAGCGCATCAACCGCCAGATGCTGACCTGGCTGACCTTCCCGGCCTACGTGGTGTTTTTCTCGCTGCTGATTTACTACATCGGCTACCGGCTCCGCGCCGGCGAAACGGAATGGAACCAGTTGCACCTCGTCGATGTCCTGCCACGCGGGGAGCAGGTGATCCTGCGCGGGCGGACCTATGCCACGTTGTACTCTTCCGCGAACGCGCGGTACCGGCTGGCCAGCGAACAGCCGTTCGCCGCGCTGCGCAGCGAATTCCTCGGGCCTGCCGGCGGCCGGCAGGAAGGCAGCAGCGTCGAGGCGACGCTGAAGCCGAACGGGTTCGAGGCCGAGGTTTCCGTGCCGGTCTGGACCAGCTTGCTGTACATCAACGACTGGGAGGAGAACGACGCGCCGCCTCTGAGCGCAGCGGTCAACGAGAAGGCTGGCCAGCTTTCCGTGACGGTGCAAAACCGGCAGCCCAACAACCTGACGGCGTTGCACGTGTGCGTGGGCGACAAGGTCTATGTGCTGGGTGATCTCGGAGCCGGCCAAACCCGGACGTTCAACCTGGCCGGTGTGCCGGCGCGACGGCTGGATGATTTCGTCCGCACGTACAGTCAGCAATTCGTGTCGGCCGCGCAGCAGCGGCATCAGGCGTTTGGCCGCGACCAGGCAGGTTTGCTCACGCTTTCGCCGGAGAGTGTGCTGGCGGCGTCGTTGATCAGCGCGGCCGGCAATTTTCAGGGTCCGCAACGTTGGTTCGTCTATCCGTCGGGAACGGAGCTCAACGAATTGCTGGGGCGCGGCCAGGCGGTGGTGTTCGCCTGGGATGCCGGCCGATCGCTGTTGAAGGCCCCGCTGGCGCGATTCAACGCGCCGCGCAGCGCCCAGAGCACGGCGTTGCGGCTGGTCGTGCCGGTGGCCAAGGAAGGATGACGCCATGTCCGCCCACGTCTTCCCAATTGCCGCGTCGCTGCGCCGGGACGGGCCATTGACCGACTGGCACTGACGAACCCGCTACTCCGCTCATCATGGAAACCACCCCCGCTGTCCAGACCTTCGACCTCACCCGCCTTTACGGTGACATGGTGGCGGTGAACCAACTCAACCTGGTGGTGAACAGGGCCGACCTGTTCGGGTTCATCGGCTCGAACGGCGCCGGCAAGACGACCACGCTGCGCATCCTCGCCACGTTCCTGGCTCCGTCCGCCGGCACCGCCCGCGTGATGGGCCACGACGTCGTGAAGGACGCCGACGCGGTCCGCCACGTCATCGGTTACATGCCGGACTTCTTCGGGGTGTACAAGGACATGGAGGTGACCGAGTACCTGGATTTTTTCGGGGCGTGTTACAAAATCCCGGCCAAGCAGCGGGAAAAGACGGTGAACGACGTTCTCGAACTGGTCGGGCTCACGGAGAAGCGCGGCGCGATCATCGGCGCGCTGAGTCGGGGCATGCAGCAACGGCTGGGCCTGGCGCGCGTGTTGATTCACGACCCGGCGGTGCTGTTGCTCGACGAGCCGGCCAGCGGCCTCGACCCGCGCGCCCGCATCGAGATGATGGCGATCCTGCAGGAGCTGCAGCGGCTCGGGAAAACCATCATCATTTCGTCGCACATCCTCAGCGAACTGCAAACGCTCTGCAACCGCGTCGCCATCATCGAGAAGGGCAAGTTGATCTACAGCGGCCCGGTCCAGGGCGTGCGCGATCAAATGGCCAAAGGCCGCGTGGTGTGGGTCAAGGTTTCGAGTGATCCGGACCAGGCGACCCAGATCCTCAAGTCCCGTCCCGAGGTGGTGGAAGTCTCGCCGGTGGACGGCTCGCTGAAGGTCACTCTGGCCGATCACGACACCGACCACAGCATTGTCGCCGAAGTGTTGGTGAAAGGCGGCGCCCGGCTCCTCGAACTCCGCGAAGACGAACTCGGTCTTGAGGAAGTCTTCCTGCGAGTCACCCGAGGGGAGACGCAGTAAGCGCGCCGGCCTGGTTTCAATCGCCTGCGAATCGCCAGCAGCACGCCAAGGGGTTGGGGTCGGCCAAGTCTTGGGCAGGGTGCAGGCTTCCGGGCGAGCGACCACTCAGACTTTTCGAGGCAAGCCAGCCCAGGTTCGGAATTCCGCGCTACGCGGCAGCGACGCGACAAGCCGAAACCGGTAGGAATCCAGATAGGGGTCGGTTCAGCCCATTGACAGCGCATGGGCCAGCGCGCATACACGCGCCATGCCACGCAAGCTCCGACTCGAATTCGCCGGCGCCATTTACCATGTCACCAACCGCGGCGACCGGCGCGAAGCCATTTTCAAGGATGACCAGGATCGGAGCCGGTTCGTGACCACCCTCGCCGAAGCCTGCGCCAAGACGGAGTGGCAGGTTCACGCTTACTGTCTGCTGCCTGATCACTTCCATTGCGTGATCGAGACGCCGCAGCCGAACCTGGTGGCGGGCATGAAGTGGTGGCTGGGGACGTACACCAACCGCTTCAACCGCCGCCACCGCCAGAACGGACACGTTTTCGCCGGTCGCTACAAGGCGCTCCCGCTGGCCACCGACGGCGGCTTCTTCCGACTCGCCTGCGCGCACGTTCATTTGAATCCGATCCGCACACCGACGCTCGCTGCAGGCCAGCGGCTCAAGGAGTTTCCTTGGAGTAGCTACCCGCTTTACCTGAAGGCGCCTGCCGAGCGGCCGGCCTGGCTGCGGGTGGATCGTTTGTTGGCCGCGGAAGGTTTGCTGGGCGACACCGCCGCCAGCCGCCGCGAATTCGAGCGCCGGATGGAGGCGGCGCGGACGGCGGAGTCGCCGTCGGATTGGGCCGGGTTGCGACGCGGTTGGTATTTCGGCAGCGACGCGTTCCGGGCCGGTTTGTTCGCCCGAATGTCCTCCGGCGCGGGGATTGTGCGACATGGGATGCTGCCGGCAGAATCCGCCGCACACGACGGCGAGCGGATCGTTGGCGAAGAATTCGCCCGTCTGGGTTGGTCGGAAGAAGAACCGGCTCGCCATCGCAAGGCAGCCGCGGCGAAGGTGGAGATCGCCCAGCGACTTCGCCGCGAAACGACCCTGCCGCTGCGCTGGATCGCGGCGCGGCTGTGCATGGGAAGCGTCAACACTCTGCGCAATGCACTGCTCGCCGCGGCCAAGCCCGCGGCGGAGGCTTCGCGCCCGGTCGCGGGTTCGGCGCCGGTGCACCGGTCAATCGACTCACCGCCGGGACAACCCGACCGCGCCAAGCCCGCCTCTACTTCAGCACCAGTCTCCCCCAGTGCCGAGCCGGCTCCGTTCAACGTCACTTGGGATTAAGGTCGTGGCGAGTCCGGTTCACCCCGTGCTCGATCCAGTTCGCCACATACGGTTCGTTACTTACCATCCCGAGCCGCTAAA
>JAKCAB010000117.1 GCA_021839785.1 bacterium
GAGCAGCAGCGGCATGCGCAGGCCCGGCGCGTCCGCGAGCAAGGAGTTGCGCCGGTACACCGCGTCGTGGTCGTCCGCCGGCACGCCGAGGTAGCGCTCGGTGTAGTGCGTGTCGTAATCGTACCAGTCGGTCACCGACGCGATCGCCACGGCCGCCTTGAACACGTCCGGCCGGCGCAGGACCGATTGCGCCGCCAGGTACCCGCCAAACGACCAGCCGAACATGCCTACCCGCTCAAGGTCCATTTCGGGAAACTGCCGGCCCAGCGCCTGCACGCCCGCCACTTGGTCCGCCAGCGGCACTTCGCCGAATTTCTGGTAGATCGCGCGCTCCCAGTCGCGTCCCCGCCCCGGCGTGCCGCGGCCGTCCACGGACACGACGACGAAGCCCTGGTCGGCAATCCATTGGTCGAGCAACTGACCATTCAGCGCCGCCGTCACCATCAACGCGCGCGGGCCGCCATAGACATGCACCAGCACCGGGTACTTTGGGCCGGCCACGAAAGCGCGCGGCCGAATCAGCTTGGCGTGAAACTGCGGTCCGTCGCCGACGGTCGGCATTTCGACGTGCGGGATGAACGGCGGCGCTTCGGCCACCGATGGCAGTTCCGCGACCAGCGAACCGTCCGCGCGGCGCACGATGGTTTCGGTTGGCTCGTCCAGCGAAGCGATCGTTTCGGCGTAGATCGCGTGGTTCTTGGCGAACGTGGCGCCGAGCTGGTTCAGGCGCCCCGCGGTCAGCGCGACCCGGTCGCCGCCGGCCAACGGCACGCGGTAAAGGTGCGACTGCCTGGGATCCTGGCTGGCGCGGTAATAAACCTGCCTGGCCACTTCGTCCACGGACACGAGACCTTGATAGCCTTCGCCCGGCGGCACCAAGACACGAATCACCTGGCCGTCGGCGCCGCGAAGTTCGAGTTGCCAGGCGCCGGTGCGCTCGCTGGTCCACAAAAACCCGCTGCCGTCCTCGAGCCAGCGCGGCACTTGTTGGTCCAAGTTCACCCAGGCCGGGTCACGTTCGATCAGCAACACCTGCGTGGCGCCGGTCTTCGGGTCGGCGCGCAGGACCGCGAGTTCGCGCTGGTCGCGCGTTTGCACCGTGAGCATCAGACCGCCGCCCTTGCTCCAGTCCACCCGCGCCAAGTACGGATAGCGGGTGGCGTCCCATTGCACCCAGCGCGTCTTGCCGCCGCGGGCCGGCGCCACGCCCAAGCGCACCTTCACGTTCGCCTTGCCAGGGCGTGGATAGTACTGGCCAGGCGCCGGCTGGCCGGGCTGCGACGGATCGGCCACGAACCAGCGTTCCACCCCGGTCGCGTCGGCTTCTTCGTAGGCGATGAATTTCGCGTCCGGCGACCACCACCAGCCGCTGAACCGGTCCATTTCTTCCTGCGCCACAAACTCCGCCAGGCCGTGCGAGACGGCTTCGGTGCCGCCGGTCGTCGCCGCGCGCTCGCGCCGTTTCGCGAGGTCGTACACGCGCACGTCCTGGTCGAGCACATAGCCCACGAATCGGCCGTCGGGCGAGAACTTGGGGTCCACCAGCGTGCCTTCGCCGGTCTTGAGTTCCGTGGCGGCGCCGGCGGTCCGGTCGTACAAAAACAACTTGCCGCCCAAGCTCAGCAGCAGACACGCGCCGTCCTGGGAAATTTGGAAATCGGTGAAGCCGCTTACCGTCACGCGCATCCGCTCGCGCCGGGCCTTTTCGGCAGGCGAGAGTGTTTCCTCGCCGCCGCCGAGCAACTGGTCCGGCGTGACCAACTCGCGCGTTTGACCGGTGGCGACAGCGAACTCGAACAGTCCGAGCCGGGGCGTGCGGGGCTGGGCGCGAAGGAACAACACCGCCTTGCCGTCGGGGGTGGGTTGCGCGCTGACCGGCCGGCCCAGCGACCAGCCGCGCGTCTCCGCATAATCGCGCAAAAACCGGTCTGGCGCCTCGCCAGCGACTACTGCGGTGGCGACGCCGACGAGCACCAGCATTCCCAGGAAAGCGCCGCGACCGCGGCGCAGCCATGATTGCATGGGCCGACTGTGCGGTGATGCCCCGTCACGGGCAAGTGGGACTGGTGGGCGGCAGGTTTTTCCGCCGGCAGCACCAAAACGAAAACGCCGGCTTGAGCCGGCGCATCCGAGCTTGATTGGCGGACACCGCGAATACGCCGCTCAACTGTGGGCGGCGGAGACAGCCGAAGGTTGGCCGACGGGTTTGAAGACTTCCTGCGCCTCCGCCTCGCGCTGCTTGAGCTTCCACTTCTGGATGCGGTCCTGATGCACGCCGCCGAGCGCGAGCAACTTCTCCTTGTTGTAAACCATCTCTTTGCGGTTCGTGCCGGTGAGCGAGTAATCGCGCATCAGAAAGATCGCCTCCTCGGGGCACACCTCCTGGCAAAAGCCGCAGAAGATGCAACGGAGCATGTTGATCTGGAACTCCCGCGGGCGCTTCTCGACGTTCCCGGTGCTGGGGTCCACCGCCGGGCCGGGCGGGGTGATCTTGATGGCCCGCGGCGGGCAGACAAATTCGCAGAGCTGACAGGAGACGCATTTGGTCCGGCCATCCTGGTCGCGAACCAGGTACGGGGCGCCACGGTAGCCTTCCGGCACCACCCAGCGCTCCTCCGGGTACTGCATCGTGACCTTCTTTTTGAAGAAGTGTCGCACCGTCACCTTGAACCCGCCCCAGATGGCCGGCAGGTACAGGCGTTCCCAAAACGACAGGTCTTTGCGTTGAACGATCATGCGGTCACTGCCTTGCCGGCCACGCGCGGCCCACGCAGTTGTTTGAGGAATTCGATCGACGGACGCCCGGCCAGCAAGCCTTCGGCACTCAAATCTTCGTCCACGTCCGGCCAATGCACGCCCATCCCCGGCCCAATCAGCTCCCAGCGGTCACGCTGGGCTTGTGTGGCATGAAACAGCCGCGGGTACCAGAGCAACGGCAGTCGGACGGTCCGCCCATCCTCGAAGTCCACCGTGAGCGCACTCGCATTGCTGCGGACTCTGGTGACCCGAGGGTCAGGCGAACCAAGCATCCCAAGCGCGGCAGATTTCCTCTTCATGGCGTTCCAGAATTATCGCGATTTGCCTGAGCTCAGGCGGCCGGAAGCCTCCGTTCCTGGCCAGGCGAACCGGTCGCAGCCAGAATTTGGCGGCGCACCCGCGTTTCGAGACATGCACATGATACGGTTCATGCCAATCCGAACTATAAAAGCCGATCCGGAACCCGCGAATCGCAGCACATCCGGCATAGCGTCCGGTTCATGCCCTCAACCACAGCAAGGTAGCTGTCACGGCGATGTTCGCCAGCGCCAGCGGCACCAGCCGTTTCCACCCCAAATCCATCAACTGGTCGTACCGGAAGCGCGGCCACATCCAACGCACCCAGATGAACAGCAGGATGAACACCAGCACCTTGGCCAGGAAAATCCCGATGTGCACCACGCCGCCCAACAGCGTCGAGGCCGGCTGATCCAACCCGGCAAACGGCAGCGTCCAGCCGCCGAAAAACAGCGTCACCATCATGGCCGAGGTGGCGACCATGTTCGCGTATTCGCCCAGGAAAAACATGGCGAACTTGATCGAGCTGTACTCGACGTTGCACCCGCCGGCCAGTTCCTGCTCGGCCTCGGGTAGGTCGAAGGGCAGGCGGTTCGTCTCGGCAAAGGCGGCCCCCAGAAAAATCGCGAAGGACAACGGTTGTTTGAAGACCAGCCAGCCGAAAAGCCCGTGCGCCTGGTAGTCGATCACCTGGCTGAGGTTCAGGCTGCCGACCAACAGGAACAGCGGAATCACGGACATGCCCATCGCGATCTCGTACGAGATCATTTGCGCGCTCGACCGGATGCCGCCCATGAACGGGTACTTGGATCTTGCGGCGTATCCCGCCAGCACGATGCCATAGACGCCGAGCGACACGATGCCGAACGTGTACAGAATGCCGACGTTCAGATCGGCGATGACCATCTTCTCGGCCCCGACTTGCGAGCCGAACGGGATGACCGCGATGGTCAGGAGCGCCGGCGCCATCGTCAAAGCGGGCGCCAGCCAGAAGAAGACCTTGCGCACATGCCCCGGCACGAAGTCTTCCTTCAAAAACGCCTTTACCGCGTCGGCGATGGGTTGCCAGATGCCGAACGGGCCGGCCCGGTTTGGCCCGATGCGGTCCTGGATCGCCGCGCAAATCTTTCGCTCCGCGAGGACGGTGTAAGCCACGATCGTCAACAGCACGATCACCGCCGCGAGCGCCTTGATGCCGCCGAACAGCAGCACCTGCTGGGTCGAACTGAGTTGGTTGAGCCAGTCCATCGTTACCGCACCTCGATCGAACCTGTCCCGCTCCCGTCAGTCCCGTCACGTTTCTCCGCCGGGCCAGGCCCGGCGCCGATTCAAGCCAGGGGAGGGCTGTGGCGCCAGCGCTAAATGCCGTCGCTTCCGCGCACGGGTGCGACCCGTTGGGCGCGCGCGACTGTCTCAGTCGCAGCCGCGCGGGGCTTGCCGCCAAGCAGGGGCCGCGGCCTTCGGTTCGCCCAAAGTTCAGCAACGCTCGCGGTTCCCAGATTTGCCTGGGCGACGCGGGTTGGACACCCGCGCTCCGGCCGGTCTGCGACCGTTGCCGCCAGCAACCGGGAAACGCCGCTTCAACCCAGCTTCACCGCGTCCAGCTCGATCTCGAACAGCAGGTCGTCGCGGCAGATGTCGTTCTTGGCCAGGATCACCGGCCACGACGACAAACCGCGGGCGGCACGCCAGCGATCGAACACCGGCGCGTCCTCCATGTGCTTGAAGTACCCGATGCCGCGGACCGTGTCGTTCCAAGTCATGCCCCGCGCGGCCAGGATGGCCGCGACCACCTCCATTGTCAGCTCGACCTGAGCGGCCGCGTCGCCGACGTGGGCGGTGCGCCCGTCGGGCAGGATGCTGGCGGTGCCGGAAACGTAAAGCCGGCGCTGGCCGGGCAGGCTCAACTCGACCGCGCGGCTGAACGAGCTGCCATAATCGAGCGCCGGGCATTGCCGCGGCGAAGGCACCGCCAGGCAACGAACCGCCGGGTGTTTGGGGACCAGCGCCAACAAGTCCGCCACCAACGCGGTGCCGGCGGCGTTGCGGCCGCCGACGCCCGTGCTCGCGGGCACCACGCCGTCATAGACCCCGCGCTCCCGGAAGAACGCGTTGCGCACGCGGTTGAACTCGCCGTACCAGTCGAGGATGTCGTCCAGGTAAAACCAGGTTCGGAACACCTGGGCGAAACTCATTCCCACCGCCGCGAGCGCCTGGTCCATCCGCTCCAAGGTCGCCTGGGCTTGGGCCTCGCGGCCGGCGTGGGCGTCGGCCGGCCGCAACCCCGACAGCACGCAGTACCGGGCCGCGTCGTCCTCGAAAACCGCCCCGACCGTTTGGCCGGCGAGCTGTACCGGTTGAACTTCCAGCCCTCCCAAGGCATGCACCTGGATGCCGGCGACCGGTTGGCCACCGCCGTTGCCTTGCTCGACCCAGGTGATGGGCCACTCGGTGCCATTCAGGTGGTACGCCGGGGCATGGTCGGACATGGGGTCGCCGAGCACGCCGAAGACCCCTTGACGAACGAAGTGCAGGCGCGGATTGGCTTCGGCAAACTGGTAAAGGCGCTGAAAAAGTTGCGGCGGCGACTCGCCCTGGCGGGCGGGCAGGGTGAGAAAGACTTCCTCGCAATCGCCGGCCTGCAGCCGGACCAGATGAAAGCCGGCCTCGACCTGCCGCGACAGGGTTTGGGTTGTCGGCGCGTCCGCCGCCACCGCGTGGTGCATCCGCGCAGTTTAGCCAGCGGGCAGAACGCACGGCAAGGGCTTTGCCTCGCCCGGCGGCGGGCGCTACTTCCCCTCGTCATTGAGCCGGCGGATGATCCGGCCCTGCTCATCCACGAGGTAGTACTCCGCCACGCGAATGGTCCGGCCGTCCGGCGTCTTTTCCTCGTGCCAATGGCGGACGACCCGCTGGGTGGGGTCATACTTGAACGGCTGGCTGGCCGCGGCGGCAGCGCCTTCGCCCACGCCCACCACGGCGCCGGCCGCGTTGCCGACGACGGCCCCCACGCCCGCGCCCACCGCATTGCCCACCGCGGGCCCCGGCGCTTTGGGATTGGTGACGCGGCCTTCGGAACTGCAACCGGCCAGCAGCAGGCCGGCCATCGAGAGAACGGTGAGCGTCGGGCGCATAAACAAGACTCAATCAGGCGGGCGGCGCCGGGCGTCAGAAACCCACGCTCGGACGGCTGCCTTGTTTTACGATCGTTTTCTCGTCCTCCCAGACGCCAATGCCGTCGCGGGAACTGAGCGAGAGTTGGAAGACAAAGGCGGACTGCCGCACGTTGCCGGCGCGGGTGCGGTCTTCGATGATTTTACCCGAAAGCGTGTAATCCGGACGCCGCTTCGGCTTGTCGTTGAAGAACTGGTTGTTCTTCTCCTCCTCGGCCATCAACGGATCCTCGGCGCCGCCGTAGGCGATGGTGGTGCTGGTCTGGACCTTGCCGGTGCGGAGCAGTGCCACGCGGATTTTTTTCACGAGCAGGTCGGTGTCGAGCTGGGTGCCGGTGTTGTTCTGGATGCGGCTGATCGCCAGCAACGCCGGCTCGTTGGCCACGCCGCTCTTGAGCTGGCCGGGGTTGATGAGGTTGTCGATGAGCGAATTCACCATCGTGTCGGCGGCCTGCGCGAAGTCCTGAATGTTGATCTGGTCCACGTTCGTCACAAGGCGCGAGCTGCCCGGCTCGACGTAGGTGGTCTTCGGACTGGAACAGCCAGCGACCAGCGCGGCCACGGCCAGCGCGGCGGAGGTCAATGTCGATTTCATAGGTGCAAGCGAAGCGAAGCCGGTTCAACTGACCGGTTCGAGGAATTGAATGCGGAAATCCTTGGCCTTGACGGTCGGCGCGGTCGCGGTGATGTCGGCCAGTTCCCGGCCTTCCAGCGAGCGCGGCGTGGCCACGGTGGTGGGCAGGCTGATCAGAATGCCCTGCTCGTCGAACCACTCGATCCGGTACGTGAAGGCTTTCCGGCTGCGGGTGGTGTTCTGCACCTCGATCTGGATTTTGAGGAAGCCGCCGTGGTCGGTGGCGGTGTTGATGCCAAGCACCCGCACGGCCTTGGCCAGCGAACGGTCGTTGAACACGCATTTGTCGGAAAGCATCGCGCGCTGGGCCGAGGTTTGGGCGGGCTCGACCGAGTTCACGCTGGTGGAACTGCAGCCGGTGAACAACCACAGGGCGCCCAACGTGGCGGCCGCAAATGAACCAGGAATTCTCATCGCAATCTAAACTGGCTGACCAGCAGCGGGCTGCCGGTCGAAGTTGACCTTACATAAACGACGTTCACCCGCCCGTCAACGAGTGTCACGGGGTACGCGGCACCGCCCGGCGTGTTGACGGTGACGCGCCGATCCGGCGGCGTATTCACGCGGGCCACCTGGAACTCCTTGGGCAAGGTCGTCCACGACCGCGTGTCCGCAATGTTGACCGCAGCCTGCACCGCGGCAGTCACGATCCGCGCAAGCAAGCCCAGACCTTCGTCCTGCTGGCGCGCCGCGTCGTTCACCGCCCAGCCGGCGGCGGCCTTTGCCACCGTGGAAATGAGCGTCTTGGTGATGATGGCCGGCAACTCGTTTTTGAAGTCCAGCGCCACCACCGCGTCCAGGTTCGCCACCAGCGTCGTGGCCACCTGCTGGTGGCCCGCCGTGACCGTGAGCGAACGGGCGTAATCGTCGTGGAAGGCCAGTTGCGGGAACGCCGCGCCCACGTACGACACGTCGGCGAGAATGATCGGAATGTCGATCCGCACCTGCTCGCGGCTGGCGACGCGGCCGGTCTCGAAAATCACGTACGTGAGCGGCGCGTTCGTGAGCGGCACGCCGTTGACCGCGGCCTCGGCGGTGCGGAGGTCGGCGAGCACCACCGGGTTGTTGCCGGCGACCTCCGCCACGCGCCGCAGCGATTTGGTCGCGCGTTCCAAGTCCGACGGCCCCTCGCCGGCGTACAAGAAGTACAGGCCGTCCACGTACACCGAAAACGTGTTCACGTAGTCCGCGTAAAACTTGAAGCCTTCCAGGTTTTG